>NZ_MULM01000182.1:0-206278 GCF_002029345.1 Pseudomonas sp. VI4.1 | reverse complement strand
CGTACCATAAGCCCAGAACCCAGAACCCAGAAACCCAGAACCCCAGAAACCCCAGAAACCCCAGAAACCCCAGAAACCTAAGAATCCCAAAAACCGAATCGCCCCCTTCGCCAGCAAGCCGGCTCCTACAGCCGGTTTGTTTATACGAGCAGTGAACAGCTCCGCCCCCCGCGTGTCGTATCTACATGACACGCCACCGGTTCCGGAGCTATATGGACACGCAAAAAGACGGCAAGACCCCGAACCTGTCGGCGCAAGAGAAGAAGGAAGTCGACAAGAGCCAGCCACCGCGCGCCGCGGTACTGCACGAAATCATCCGCACCCAGGGCGACCTGGAGCTCGAACGCAGTGTCGCCGCCTTGTGGTGGTCGGCCCTGGCTGCCGGCCTGACCATGGGGCTGTCACTGATGGCCATGGGCTTGCTCAACTCCCGCCTGCCGGACGGCGAAGGCTTCAAGGTGATTGCCAGTTTCGGTTACTGCGCGGGCTTCCTGGCGGTGATTCTCGCTCGTCAGCAATTGTTCACCGAGAACACCCTGACGGCTGTGCTGCCGGTCATGACCAAACCCTCATTGAACAATTTCGGGCGATTGCTGCGTCTGTGGTCGGTGGTGCTGGTGGGCAACCTGTGCGGCACGATACTGGTGGCGTATGTGATGCTGCACCTGCCGATTTTCGACAGCAAGACCGACCTGGCCTTCCTCGATATCGGCCGCAAGATCATGGAAAACGACGCCAGCCAGATGTTCGCCAAGGGCATCGTGTCAGGCTGGATGATCGCGACCATGGTCTGGATGATTCCGTCCATGGAGAGCGCCAAGATGTGGATCATCATCCTCATCACCTACCTGATGGCGCTGGGCGACTTCACCCACATCGTGGTCGGTTCGGCCGAGGTGTCGTATCTGGTGTTTGCCGGCGAGTTGCCGTGGAAGGATTTCTGGCTGATATTCGCCGGGCCGACATTGGCGGGCAATATCATCGGCGGCAGCTTTATCTTCGCGCTGATCAGCCACGCGCAGATCCGCAGTGAAAGCGGGCCGCCGAAGGAATCTGCAGATCAAGGCCAGGACCCTGACCCTGACCCGCAGAAGAGCAGGAAGTAATCAGTGATGCCCGGCCTGTGCCTCTGGCGCAGGCTCATCACGGGTGACATGTTTGACCAGCTTGCCGATGCTCAAGCCCTGCAACAGGATCGACGACAGCACCACGATGTAAGTGATGCTCAGCAGCAAATCGCGCTCAGGACCCAGCGGCAGGGCCAGGGCCAGCGCCACCGAAACACCGCCACGCAAACCACCCCAGGTCAGGATCCGGATCGTTCCGCGCGGCACGGTGCGCCAGCGTCGCAGCAAGACGATGGCCGGCGCCACGGTCAGCAGGCGCGACAGCAGAATCGCCAACGCGAGCAAACTCGCCGCCAGCACGTGCAGCCAGTTGAACGGCAGCAGCAACAGCTCCATGCCGATCAGGGCGAACAGCAGCGCGTTGAGCATGTCGTCGAGCAGCTCCCAGAAACCGTCCAGGTACTTGCGGGTCATGTCGTTCATCGCCAGGTTGCGGCCCAGGTTACCGATGATCAGGCCGGCGACGACCATCGCGATCGGTGCCGAAACGTGCAGCTCCGAAGCCATGGCCGAGCCACCGATCACCAGCGCCAGGGTCAGCATGACCTCGATCTGGTGCTGCTCGATGCTCTTGATCATCAGGTACACCAGATAACCGATCAGCCCGCCGAACAGCACGCCGCCAAGCGCCTCGTGGGCGAACAACATGGCGGTGGCGCCCAGGGTCGGGGTTTCGCCCAGTTGTGCGATACCGAGCAGAACGGTGAACACCACGACGGCGGTGCCATCGTTGAATAGCGACTCGCCGACGATGGTGGTTTTCAGTGGCTTGGACGCATTGGCGGTCCGTAGCACACCGAGCACCGCGATCGGATCGGTGGGGGAAATCAGCGCACCGAACAACAGGCAATAGAGAAAGCTGACGTGCCAGCCGAACAGGGCAAAAATGTAATACGCCAGGCTGCCGATCACGGCGGTCGCAATCAACACACCGAACGTTGCCAGCAGGCCGATCGGCCAGCGGTAGCTGCGCAGATCATTCAGGTTGACGTGCAGGGCGCCGGCGAACAGCAGGAAGGACAGCATCCAGTTCATCAGCAGATCGCCGAAGTCGATCTGGCCGATCAACTGTTGCACTCGTTCCTCCAGGCCCGGATAGCCGATAAAGCTCAGGCCTTGCAGCAGCAGGGAGAACATCAGCGCCGTGACCATGACGCCGATGGTCGGGGGCAGGCCGATGAAGCGGAAATTCACGTAGGTGAGCAGTGTGGTGAGGCAGATAAACGCAGCGACGAGTTCAAGCATCCGGGGTCCTTGGATGGGAGGTGGATTGGTTGTTTTGGCAGTTGCACCGTGTGAGCTTCTTCGCGGGCAAGCCTCGCTCCTACAGGGTTAGCGTCGAACACGTAATGTATGACCGACCCCAAAACCGTAGGAGCGAGCGGTGCGGCGATCCGACTTGCCCGCGAAAGCAATGTCACTGGCGACGCACCATTCAGCCGGACACATTGACCGCAGCGACACCGCGACGTTGCAGATAGATAAAGAAAAGCGCCGTCAGCACCGTCAACCCACTGACCAGCGCGCCGGTCCACGGCAAGTCCGCCAGATCCGCACCGCTGGCCACCACCAGCCCGCCAATCCATGCGCCAGCCGCATTACCCAGATTGAATGCACTCTGATTCAGCGTCGAGCCAAGGTTCGGCGCCTCATGCGCCTGGTCGATGATCAGCAGTTGCAGGATCGGGCACAGCGCAAACGCGAAAATCCCCCACAACACCAGCGTGATCGCCGCAGGAATGACTGAATGGCTGGTCTGGGTGAAAGCCGCCAGGACCACGACTACCGCCAGCGCCATACCCACCAGTGATGGCAGCAAGCGACTGTCCGCCAGCCGCCCACCGAGCATGCTGCCCGCCGTCAGACCGACCCCGAACAACAGCAGCATGATCGTCACCCCGTGAGGGCTGACGCCGGTGATGTCCTGAAGAATGGGGGCGATATAAGTAAACACGCTGAACAGGCTGGTCGACGCCAGCACACTCATGCCCAGCGCCAGCAACACATTGACCTTGCCCAGCACTTTGAACTCACTGGCCAGGTTGGCCTTGTCCATCGTGATGTCTTTCGGCAGCCAGGCCCACTGTGCGATCGCCGCAATCACGCCGATCACCGACACTGCCCAGAAGGTCGAACGCCAGCCGGCGTATTGTCCGAGCGCGGTGCCCAAGGGCACGCCGAGCACGTTGGCCAGGGTCAGGCCGGTAAACATCATGGCGATCGCCTGGGCGCGTTTGTTCGGCGCCACCAGCCCCGCCGCGACGACCGAGCCGATGCCGAAGAAGGCGCCATGGCACAGCGCAGTGATTACGCGCGCGGCCATCAGCGTGGCATAGTTCGGGGCCAGGGCGCAGAGGATATTGCCCAGGATGAACATCAGCGTCATGCCCAGCAGCGTCGCTTTGCGCGGCATATTGGCGGTACCGACCGCGAGGATCGGTGCGCCGAACACCACGCCCAGGGCATAGCCGGTGATCAGCAGGCCGGCGTGGGGAATGCTCACGGCAAGGTCCCGGGCGACGTCGGGCAGCAAGCCCATGATGACGAATTCAGTGGTGCCGATGCCGAACGCGGCAACAGCGAGGGCAAGCAAGGCGAGTGGCATGCGCAAGGTCTCTGTCGGTAGTCTTGACGCTTTGATCAGGCGTACGCATGCCGATGACCGTTCTCGACGAGAGCGGGCGGTGGCAGGAATTATTGGAATTAGTCTGTGCGCAACTGAGTGCGGCGTGGTCGCTTGCAGTATAAACAGCTGCGGACATATGGCGAATCAATTCTCTACCGGGACCCTGTAGGAGCTGGCTTGCCAGCGAAGGTCGTCAACGATAACGCGTGTTTTTCTGCTTAAACGCGGTGTCCTGGCGTTTTTTCGCTGGCAAGCCAGCTCCTACAGGAGGGGCGGAGACAACAAAAGGAGTGTGCCGTGCTAGCAACGGCTTTGGTGTTAGTGGCGGCGCTGTTGCATGCGGCGTGGAATACCCTGATCAAATTCAGTGCTGAACGCCTGCTGGTGGTCGCCTGCATGGACAGTGTGGCGATGCTCTTCGTCGCGGTGATGCTGCCGTTCGTAGCGTTGCCACCCATGGAGCTCTGGCCGTGGATCCTGGCATCGGCGGCGTTCGAACTGCTCTATCGCTACTTGCTGATCCAGGCTTATCGGGTGGGCGATCTCGGGCTGGTTTATCCGTTGATGCGTGGTTTGTCGCCCTTGGTGGTGCTGGCGCTGACGCTGATCTTTGCCGGCGAAGTGCTGACGAACCAGCAGATTTTCGGAATCCTGCTGATCCCGCTCGGCATGCTTTGTCTGCTATGGCAGGGGGGTGGCGGCGCACGGCTGCCGTGGTCGATGCTACCGGTGGTGGCGTTGATCGGCCTGTGCATCGGCTGCTACACCTTCATCGATGGCCAGGCGTTGCGGCGCTGGTCCCATCCACTGGACTACCTGGTCTGGGTGACGTTACTCAGCGCGTGGCCATTCCCATTGCTGGCGTTGGTGCGCAAGCGGCCGGCGTTCATGTTGTTCTGGCGGGAACAGTGGCGACTGGGGCTGTCGGTCGGGTTTTGCGTGTTGTTCAGCTACGCTCTGGTGCTGTGGGCGATGCAGCTGGGCTCGATTGCCGAAGCGGCGGCATTGCGCGAGATCAGTGTGATTCTGGTGGTGCTGTTCGGCATGCGTTACCTGAAAGAACCTTTCGGCGGGCCGCGGCTCTTAGCCTGTGGGCTGGTATTGATCGGCATGCTGGTGATGAAGTTTTGACTGGCTCACTGTCGACGAAAACATCGACGCACGAAACTTGAAGAAGGGATGGCTTTATGACGGTTGCTTTTTGGTGCATTTTGATCGCGATTTTCCTGCCTTACCTGTGCACGGGCGTGGCCAAGATCAGTGGCGGGTTCGGGTTGAACGACAACCATGATCCCCGGGATTTTCTCGAGTCGCTAAACGGATTGGGCCGGCGTGCCCATGCGGCGCAACTGAACGGTTTTGAAGTGACCCCGGCGTTCGCCGCGGCCGTGATCGTGGCGTACCTGGCCGAAAATGCCGAACTGGTGACGATCGATGTGCTGGCTGTGTTGTTCATCACCAGCCGGCTGCTGTACATCATTTGCTACCTGGCGGACTGGGCGATTTTGCGGTCGTTGGTGTGGTTTGTGGGGATGGGGTTGATCGTCAGTTTGTTTGTGGTGTCGGCTTAGAGGCAAGATCAAAAGACCGCAGCCTGCGGCAGCGCCTGCAGATGCCGTAATCCATCCGCGATATAGCGGTGAATGCGTTCAAGTGTAGGCGTTGCCGAAGGCTGCGATCTTTGCTTTTAAAGCTTGTCGGCAACCTGCGGCACTTGCGGTAGTGCCGCGCCTTTGGGCCACAGCATCCAGATCTGCCCCTGCTGTTTCATGTCGCCGGCCAGCTGCCCGGCCGCCTCGCCGGTGCCCCAGAACAGGTCCGCCCGGACTTCACCCGCGATCGCGCCGCCGGTGTCCTGAGCCGCCACCGGACGAACCAGTGCCGAACCGTCCGGTTTGGTGGTCGATAACCACAACAGACTGCCCAACGGAATCACTTTACGATCCACTGCCGCACTGTAGCCGGCGGTCAGCGGTACGTTCAGCGAGCCGCGAGGCCCTTCATTGCTGTCCGGGTTGCGGGTGAAGAACACGTAGCTGGGGTTGCTGGCGAGCAGTTCGGGAATGCGCGTCGGGTTGGCCTTGGCCCAGGTGCTGATGGCGCCCATGGTCACGTCTTCTTTCTTCAGCTCGCCCTGTTCGACGAGCCAACGGCCGATGGGCCGATAGGGATGACCATTCTGGTCGGCATACGCAATGCGCAACTGCCGGCCACTGTCGAGCTGGATGCGTCCCGAACCCTGGATCTGCAGGAATTGCAGGTTCATCGGGTCAGTCAGCCAGGCGACGACCGGTGCCTTGACCCCGTTGGTCTCGATCGTGGCCGCATCGTCGTAGGGCTTGAGCACGCGTCCTTCGAGCCGGCCGCGCAGGCGTTTACCCTTCAGTTCCGGGTAGAGGCTGTCCAGGGAGACGATGATCATGTCTTCGGGTACGCCGTACACCGGGATATTCGCCACGTCGGTCTGGGTCAGGCTGCCTGGATAGACCGGTTCGTAGTAGCCGGTGATCAGGCCGTTGGGGTTGTCATTGGCCGCACGCAGGCCATAGACATCCAGGTTCTGCTTGAGGAACCCGCGAATCTCGCCGGCGGTTTGTGGCACGTTGGCGGCAGCGGCGCAGGTCGAACCCCAGACCGGGTCGGCCTTGAGTCGGGTACATGCACTGCGCCACGAACCGAAGCCGGCCACCAGGTCAGTGTCGGACACCACGGGAAGCGCTTCCCAGGTGGCGCTGGAGTAGGTCGCCAGGGCGTGGGTTTTCGGTTTGTCGGGTTCGCCGCCGGTGCAGCCCGCCAGCACGGCAATCATTGGAAGGGTCCAGGCCAGGCTGTGACGCCATGCCTTGTAACGGCTGTTCATGAAGTAATTCCTTTGCCGGTTGCCCGAGTGCTCGCTGCGCTCATGCGACCCGTATTGATAATAGGGCTATTGGTGTTTGCGGGTGACACGGGGATACTGGCGGCCGTTTCCAGTGACCTGAAGCCACCATGACTTTCAAAAGACTTTCCATTGTATTGCTGGCCTGCCTGACCTTGTCCGCGTGCGGCGGTGTGGACCCCAACTCGCCGCTGGGCCAGCGCAAGGCGATCTTCAAGCAAATGCTCAAGACCAGTGAAGACCTTGGCGGCATGTTGCGTGGCCGTATTGCGTTCGACGGCGGGCGATTCGCTGACGGGGCGGTGAAACTTGATGCGCTGTCCCGCGAGCCGTGGAAACATTTTCCGCAGGTGCGCGAAGAAGATCACACCAGCGCCAAGGACGATGTCTGGCAGCAGCAGGCACGCTTCCAGGAATTGGCCCGCAGCCTTGAAGCCGCCACCGGTGACCTGGTGATTGCCAGCAAGGTCCAGCCCTACAAGGCCAGTAACCTGGGGCCGGCCGTGCAGAAAGTCGAAGATGCCTGCAGTGCTTGCCATAAAGAATTTCGGGATCACTGAGTTGCGGTGCTCTAACTGACGTAATCGCTGGCAAGCCAGCTCCTACGGGGCAAGCCCGGCGCCGACAGGGTCACTTGTCCAGTTCGTCGAGCGCTTCCTGCAGTTCCTTGCGGGACTCGGCGAGTTTGTCTTTGCGCTTGTTGATTTTCTCGGCATCGCCCTTCTTCATCGCCTTGTCGAGGTCGGCCTGGCGCTTGCTCACTTCGTGCTTGGCGTCGAGCACTTTGTTCTCCCGCTCTTTCTTCAGGGATGCCTCGGTGCAATGGGCGGTGACTTCGCTCAGGGCCGTTTCAAGGCCAGCCTGTTGATCGGCGTTGCCGCGAGACTTGGCCAGTTCGATCTGGTTGATGATGCCCTGTTTCTTGGCGGCGCACCCGGTCAGGCCCGGAGCTTCTTCGGCGGCCATCAGCGGAGCGGCCATCACACTGCATAGGGTCAACAGGGCGAGGGGTGAAAGAAATTTCATAAAAGCTCCATGTGAAGGCAATCGGGTCGATGTGGCGATGGGATGTTTGAGCCCGCCGACACCATTGGGTTCCAGGTGTGGCGGGCATCAACGGCCGCTAGAACCCGTCAATCCCCGCCACACGTAATGTTTCACTCAAGGCCAGGACCTGCGGATCGCGGAAAAATGCGCTCAATTGCGCCGCGCGTCCCGGACCGATACCGGTTTCGGCCTGCCATTGTTCGGTGTTGCGTTGCGCCAGTACCTGCCATGAGTCGGCGAGGCGTGCCTGGCCGGTCGGCGGCATGCCCAGGGCTTTGAGCCAGCGCACGAACGGACGTTGCCGGGCGATGCTGAAACTGTTCAACAGGCGCGCACTGCTGCGCTCGCCGAAGCCGTCAATGTTAGCAAGCTCTTGGGCATCGAGGGTTAACCAATCCAGCAGTCCGTTCAGGTGGCCTGTTTCGAGAAGTTTCTCCCAAGTGCCCGTACCGACATGGGGCAAGGCCAGCCCCTGGTTGCCACTGAGCCAGGCCAGGCGTGCAAGAAATTGACTTTCGCACCCCGGAGTCGGCTGCCAACAACTGAGCGGATGAAAGTCCGCTGCCAGCGGCACCTTCAACTCAGTGCGTTCGGTGCTGCGCAGGACCACACCATCGAGCCTGGGAATGGTCAGGCCCGCCAGGCTGATGGCGACCTGATCGCCTGGCCGGATGTCCATTGCTTCCCAGCGTTGCAGAGAGCTCACACTGACTCGCTTGACCTGCCGGTCATCGAGCCTCAGCGGCGTCAGTTCCAGCACCGGCGTGATGCGCCCGGTCCGGCCGATCTTGAAGTCGACCCTGCGCACCTCGGCCAGCGCCTGGGCAAAGGGGTATTTCCAGGCAACGATCCAGTAAGGTGCCTTGGCCTGCCAGCGTTCGGCGGGTGGACGTTGCTCCTGGCGCAGGACGATGCCATCGCTGGCAAAGGGCAGGGGGGAGCGGTACCAGTGATCGCGCCAGCGTTCAGCATCGGCGAATGTCTTGATCGGTTGACTGTAGGGCGCAGTGCTCGAGAACCCCAATTCATCCAGTGCTGCCGTGCGTGCGGTCAAACTGGCCGGCCCTTGGGGCCAGTCCCAGACAAACAGGCCGACCCCGGCAGCGTGCTCGGCACTCAGTACCTTGCGGGCCATCAGGCCGGCCACGGTGCCGCGGGCACTGAGGCTGCCAGCCTGCGCTTGTACGTGGTCGGTCACGCGCAAATAGAGTTCGCCTTGCACCAGCAGATCCAGTGGTTGTGTCAATTGCTGGGGGATGCCGGCAATCTGGCGTGCCGGGGTGGTCCAGTCCTGGCCAGTGAGTCCGTCGCCGCGACTGATCGCCTGGGCCAGCAGGCCTTTGCGGTAGATCAGTGTCACCGCCACACCGTCGACCTTGGGCTGAATCCAGACATCGTTGCGACCTTGCAGCCAGGCTTCGACGGCGCGACTGTCATGCAGTTTCCCCAGGCCGGTCTGGGCGATGGGGTGAGCAACGGGGCCACCTGCCGTGCGCAACGGTTCGGGGGAGGAGCCGGCGGCGAAGCATTCTCGCCATTCGTCCAGTCGAACACGGGCCTGGTCGTAGAGTTCGTCGGCGACCAATGAGCGACCGTCGCGATGATAGCTGTCGTCCCAGAGGTCGATCTGTTTTTGCAGTGCGCTGATTTCGGCCTGGGCGCGAGTCGGCGGCCAATCCGGGCATTCGGTGGCGTGGGTGGTCAGACAGAGGAAACTCAGTACAAAACCGAGTAATGCACGCAGGTCGGGGAGCATCGAGAGCGTCCTTGCTCGTGGGTGATGCTCGAAGGTTAGTCAGTATTGGCTGGCGCGATGGGCGGGTGTTTTGCCTGGTGTTTCTGTAGTGATCGGGCTTGCTCGCGAAAGCGGCGACACGGCCTCAAGTGCAAGACAATAAAAAGCCCCGCACGGCGAACCGGGCGGGGCTTTTTGTACTGCCAGGAAAGTCTTACAGGCCGGCAGCCGAACGCAGGGCGTCGACGCGATCGGTTTTTTCCCAGGTGAAGGTGGTGAACGTATCGTCACCCACGGTCTTGGTCGCCGGCGTGCGACCGAAGTGGCCGTACGCAGCGGTTTCCTGATACATCGGGTGCAGCAGGTCGAGCATGGTGGTGATTGCGTAGGGACGCAGGTCGAACACTTCGCGGACCAGGTTGATGATTTTCTCATCGCTGATCTTGCCGGTGCCGAAGGTGTTCAACGAGATCGACGTTGGCTGGGCCACTCCGATGGCGTAGGACACCTGAATCTCGCAACGCTCGGCCAGGCCGGCAGCAACGATGTTCTTGGCCACGTAACGACCGGCGTAGGCGGCCGAGCGGTCAACCTTCGACGGGTCTTTGCCGGAGAACGCACCGCCACCGTGGCGAGCCATGCCGCCGTAGGTGTCGACGATGATCTTGCGGCCGGTCAGGCCGCAGTCGCCTACCGGGCCACCGATGATGAATTGGCCGGTCGGGTTGATGTGGAACTGGGTGTCCTTGTGCAGCAGTTCAGCAGGCAACACGTGCTTGACGATCAGCTCCATCACGCCTTCGCGCAGGTCTTTGTACGACACTTCAGGGTTGTGCTGGGTCGACAGCACGACCGCGTCGATGCCCACCACCTTGCCGTTTTCGTAACGGCAGGTGACCTGGGACTTGGCGTCTGGACGCAACCACGGCAACAGGCCGGATTTACGGGCTTCGGCCTGGCGCTGTACCAACTGGTGAGAGAAGGTGATCGGTGCGGGCATCAGCACGTCGGTTTCGTTGCTGGCGTAGCCGAACATCAGGCCCTGGTCACCGGCGCCCTGATCTTCAGGCTTGGCACGGTCGACGCCCTGATTGATGTCGGGAGACTGCTTGCCGATGATGTTCATCACGCCGCAGGTCGCACCGTCGAACCCGACGTCGGAGCTGGTGTAGCCGATGTCGGTGATGACGTCACGAACGATCTGCTCCAGGTCAACCCAGGCCGAGGTGGTGACTTCACCGGCAATGATTGCCACGCCGGTTTTCACCAGGGTTTCGCACGCCACGCGGGCGAACTTGTCTTCAGCAATGATGGCGTCCAGCACTGCATCGGAAATCTGGTCGGCGATTTTGTCCGGATGCCCTTCAGACACGGACTCGGAGGTGAAGAGGGAGTATTCGCTCATCTCGATTTTTTCCTGAATTTACCGATGGTGAGTGTCGCCAGTCGGTCGCTGAAAGTGGCGGACCTGAATCTGGAAACCATTACGTAAGCCTACATAGAGGCTTTCCCCGGGAACGAGTCCCGCGGCGGTGGCCCAACGGGCGAGATCGTCCTGTTCAAACCCCAACCAGAGATCACCGCAGGCCTCCCTGGCCCAACTCTGGTTGTGGCTACATAACTCGGTCACTAACAGGCTGCCGCCGGGGTGCAGCAGGCTGGCCATGTGCTTGAGCGCATCGGCCGGCGCGGCAAAGTGGTGCAGCACCATGTTCAGTACAACGCAATCGGCCTTGAGGCTCACACCATTCAATGCATCGGCCAGTTGCAGGCTGACGTTGAGCAGGGACTCGCGCTCGCAGACCTGGCGCGCCAGTTCGAGCATGGCCGGGCTGTTGTCCAGCGCCGTGACCCCAGTGAAGCGGCGCGCCAGTTCCGGCAGAAAGGCGCCGTCGCCGGGGCCGACTTCAATGGCCGTGGCGCCTGGGTTGAAACTCAGCTTGTCGAGCAATGCCACCACGCTTTCGCGGTATTGCGACAGGCCGGCGATCAAGTCTTGCTGGGCGCGAAACTTCTCCGCTACCCGTGAAAAAAAAGTCCTGGCTGGCCGCGGCTCGTTGTCCATGGACCTGAGCGATGCGCGACTGCACGTCGGCAGGCAAGCTCAGGTTATCCACCTCATCCAGCAGCGCGGCATGCAGCTTGCCGCCCGGCAGGTCGGTGTGGGGCAGGGCGCGACGGTAAAAAATCGCATTGCCTTCTCGGCGGGTGGCCACCAGGTCGGCCTGGGCCAGCACCTTGAGGTGATGACTCATGCCCGATTGGCCGATGCCGAAGATCTGCGCCAGTTCCAGTACGCCAAACGAGTCATTGGCCAGCGCGCGCAATACCGTCAGGCGCAGAGGATCGCCACCGGCCTTGCACAGGGCCGACAGCTCATCGCAAGGGTCATGTCGAATGGAGCGCGCGCGTAAGTTCATAGGCCGGCAGTCTAGTGACGCTCAGAAAGCATCGCAAGGCCAATATCAAAAAGTTTTGATATTGCTCGATAGATGGCACTTCTCAGGCCCAGGTTCACTCAATAGACGGATAGCGGAAAGGTTTCATCAGGCGAATACGCGGTTATCCATTGGAAAAACCTCCTCAGATGATTATCTGTCATTGCCCCGAGGCGTGTCGGTGAGGGAAAATGCTCGCCTTTTTTCCGTTTCGTTTTATTCACTCTCGATTCAGAACCCGCAGGAGAACAGCGATGCCCAGCCGTCGTGAGCGTGCCAACGCCATTCGTGCCCTCAGCATGGATGCCGTGCAAAAAGCCAACAGCGGCCATCCCGGTGCCCCTATGGGTATGGCGGATATCGCCGAAGTACTTTGGCGTGACTACCTCAAGCACAACCCGAGCAATCCATCGTTCGCCGACCGTGACCGCTTCGTGATGTCCAACGGTCACGGCTCGATGTTGATCTACTCGCTGCTGCACCTGACCGGCTACGACCTGTCGATCGATGACCTGAAAAACTTCCGCCAGCTGCACAGCCGCACCCCGGGTCACCCGGAATTCGGCTACACCCCGGGCGTGGAAACCACCACCGGTCCACTGGGCCAGGGTCTGGCCAATGCCGTGGGTTTCGCCCTGGCAGAAAAAGTCCTGGCGGCGCAGTTCAACCGTCCTGGCCATAACGTAGTCGATCACCACACCTACGTGTTCCTCGGTGATGGCTGCATGATGGAAGGCATTTCCCACGAAGTCGGCTCCCTGGCCGGAACTTTGGGCCTGGGCAAGCTGATCGCCTTCTACGATGACAACGGTATCTCCATCGACGGCGAAGTCGAAGGCTGGTTCACCGACGACACGCCCAAGCGTTTCGAAGCCTACAACTGGCAGGTGATCCGCAACGTCGACGGTCACGACCCGGAAGAAATCAAGACTGCGATCGAGACTGCGCGCAAAAGCGAGCAACCGACCCTGATCTGCTGCAAGACCACCATCGGTTTCGGTTCGCCGAACAAGCAAGGCAAGGAAGATTGCCACGGCGCCCCATTGGGTGACGCGGAAATCGCCCTGACCCGCAAGGCACTGAACTGGAACCACGGTCCGTTCGAAATCCCGGCCGACATCTACGCCGAGTGGGACGCCAAGGAAGCCGGTCACGCGGCCGAAGCCGAATGGGATCAGCGTTTCGCGGACTACTCCGCCGCCTTCCCTGAGCTGGCCAACGAGCTGGTGCGTCGTCTGAGCGGCGAACTGCCGGCTGACTTCTCCGAGAAGGCCGATGCCTACATCGCTGAAGTGGCGGCCAAGGGCGAAACCATCGCCAGCCGTAAAGCCAGCCAGAACGCATTGAATGCCTACGGCCCGCTGTTGCCGGAGCTGCTGGGCGGTTCGGCTGACCTGGCCGGTTCCAACCTGACCCTGTGGAAAGGTTGCAAAGGTGTCACGGCTGAAGATGCCAGCGGCAACTACATGTACTACGGCGTTCGCGAATTCGGCATGAGCGCGATCATGAACGGCGTGACCCTGCACGGCGGTCTGGTGCCGTACGGCGCGACCTTCCTGATGTTCATGGAATATGCGCGCAACGCGGTACGCATGGCTTCGCTGATGAAGAAGCGCGTGGTGTTCGTCTACACCCACGACTCCATCGGCCTGGGCGAAGACGGCCCGACTCACCAGCCGATCGAGCAACTGACCAGCCTGCGCAGCACGCCGAACCTCGACACCTGGCGTCCAGCCGATGCCGTTGAATCGGCCGTGGCCTGGAAGCTCGCCCTGGAGCGTAACGACGGTCCGTCGGCGTTGATCTTCTCCCGGCAGAACCTGCAGCACCAGACCCGCAATGCGATTCAGATCGAAGAGATCGCGCGTGGCGGTTACGTGTTGAAGGACTGCGCCGGCGAGCCAGAGCTGATCCTGATCTCCACCGGTTCGGAAGTCGGCCTGGCGGTTCAGGCATACGACAAGCTGACCGAGCAAGGTCGCAAGGTGCGTGTTGTTTCGATGCCGTGCACCAGCGTGTTCGATGCCCAGGACGCCGGCTACAAGCAAGCGGTCCTGCCGTTGCAGGTCAGCGCCCGTATCGCGATCGAAGCCGCGCATGCGGACTACTGGTACAAGTACGTGGGCCTGGAAGGCCGCGTGATCGGCATGACCACCTACGGCGAGTCGGCGCCTGCGCCAGCCTTGTTCGAAGAGTTCGGCTTTACCCTGGAAAACATCCTGGGTCAGGCTGAAGAGCTGCTGGAAGACTAAAGCACGACGCGGTTGCCCAGGCTGCCGCGGTCCCTGTGTAGGAGCTGGCTTGCAGCGAAGGCGGTGTTTCTGTCACAGAATATGTGATGGATGTACCGGCCCCTTCGCTGGCAAGCCAGCTCCTACAAGGGTTGTGTTGCACATGAGAATTTCGTCTGGCTGCGCATTATCGAGAACCCCATGCCTCAACCGCGTCCCTACAAAGTTGCACTCAACGGCTACGGCCGGATTGGTCGTTGCGTCTTGCGTGCGTTGTTTGAGCGAGGCTCGACGGCCGGGTTTGAAATTGTCGCGATCAACGATCTGGCTGACATGGCCAGCATCGAATACCTGACACGCTTCGACTCCACCCACGGGCGCTTTCCCGGCGAAGTGAAGGTCGATGGCGATTGTCTGCATATTAATGGCGACTGCGTGAAAGTCCTGCGCAGTGCCACCCCCGAAGGCATCGATTGGGCGTCGCTCGGCGTCGATCTGGTGCTGGAGTGCTCCGGCGCTTACCACACCCGTGAAGATGGCCAGCGTTTCCTCGACGCGGGCGCACCGCGGGTGCTGTTTTCCCAGCCGATGGCCAGCGAGGCGGATGTCGACGCCACCATCGTCTATGGCGTGAACCAGGATTGCCTGACCGGCGACGAGTTGCTGGTGTCCAATGCATCCTGCACCACCAACTGCGGCGTGCCGCTGTTGCGCCTGCTGGATCAGGCCATTGGTCTGGAATATGTATCGATCACCACCATTCATTCGGCGATGAACGACCAGCCGGTGATCGATGCCTATCATCACGAAGACCTGCGCCGCACCCGATCGGCATTCCAGTCGGTGATTCCGGTGTCCACTGGTCTGGCGCGTGGCATCGAACGCCTGTTGCCGGAACTTGCCGGGCGAATTCAGGCCAAAGCCGTACGGGTGCCGACGGTTAACGTGTCTTGCCTCGATATTACGATGCAGACCGTCAGCGACACCGACGCCACCGAGGTCAACCGGATTCTGCGCGAGGCCGCCACCCATGGCCCGCTCAAAGGCCTGCTGGCCTACACCGAGTTGCCTCACGCAAGCTGTGATTTCAATCATGACCCCCATTCGGCCATCGTCGATGCCAGTCAGACCCGAGTTTCCGGCCCACGGCTGGTGAACATCCTGGCCTGGTTCGACAACGAATGGGGTTTTGCCAACCGAATGCTGGACGTTGCCGAGCACTATCTGCAAACAGCTACCAAGCTTTCAGTTTCTTAAAAACAGTAACCCAGGAAATGCGACCCATGACCGTGTTGAAGATGACCGACCTCGATCTGCAAGGTAAGCGCGTACTGATCCGCGAAGACCTCAACGTCCCAGTCAAGGACGGTGTTGTCACCAGCGATGCGCGAATCCTGGCCTCGCTGCCGACCATCAAGCTGGCCCTGGAAAAAGGCGCGGCGGTGATGGTCTGCTCGCACCTTGGCCGTCCGACCGAAGGCGAGTTCTCGGCCGAGAACAGCCTCAAGCCAGTCGCTGACTACCTGAGCAAGGCGCTGGGTCGTGAAGTGCCGCTGGTGGCCGATTACCTGGGCGGCGTTGACGTGCAGGCCGGCGACATCGTGCTGTTTGAAAACGTGCGCTTCAACAAGGGCGAGAAAAAGAACGCCGACGAACTGGCCAAGCAATACGCCGCCCTGTGCGACGTGTTCGTGATGGACGCTTTCGGCACCGCTCACCGTGCCGAGGGTTCGACCCACGGCGTGGCCAAGTTCGCCAAAGTCGCCGCTGCCGGCCCTCTGCTGGCGGCCGAACTGGATGCACTGGGCAAGGCCCTGGGTGCCCCGGCTCAGCCAATGGCGGCCATCGTTGCCGGCTCCAAGGTCTCGACCAAACTCGACGTACTCAACAGCCTGAGCCAGATCTGCAATCAACTGATCGTCGGCGGCGGCATTGCCAACACCTTCCTGGCCGCTGCCGGTCACCCGGTCGGCAAGTCCCTGTACGAGCCGGACCTGCTCGACACCGCGCGCGAAATCGCCGCCAAAGTCAGCGTGCCACTGCCGGTGGACGTTGTCGTGGCCAAGGAATTCGCTGAAAGCGCCACCGCTACCGTCAAGCTGATTGCCGACGTGGCCGCAGACGACATGATCCTGGACATCGGCCCACAGACCGCGGCGAATTTCGCCGAGCTGCTGAAGTCGTCCAAGACCATCCTGTGGAACGGCCCGGTGGGCGTATTCGAATTCGATCAGTTTGGTAACGGCACCAAGGTCCTGGCCCAGGCCATCGCAGAAAGCTCGGCGTTCTCCATCGCGGGTGGCGGCGATACACTGGCAGCCATCGATAAATATGGCGTAGCTGATCAGATCTCCTACATTTCTACCGGTGGCGGCGCGTTCCTCGAATTCGTCGAAGGCAAGGTACTGCCGGCCGTTGAAGTGCTTGAAAGCCGGGCCAAGGCCTGAGACTGCCGATCTGACCAGGCAAAGGAGTGTTCACATGGTCAAGACGTTAGCGCTGTTGATCGCTGCGGGGATGCTGGCGGCTTGCGGGAGTAACCCGAAAGCCCCGTCGGTGCCCGAGACGCCTGAACAGGACAAAGGCTGCTACCAGGCCGACTGGCAGGCCGAAACCAACCCGGTGATCAACAAGCGTTCCGGGCCTGATGGCCTGGAAAAATACGAGACCCAGACCCCGGCCAAGGAACATGGTTGCCCTTGACGGGTCTGACACTTTACTCAGGACTGGCGGCGTGCGCCGTCAGTCGAGGAACATGGATGAAAGGTTTTATCGCCATTACGGCGCTGGCCCTGCTGGCAGGTTGCTCCAGTCTGAACCTGTTCAAGCCTGCCGAATCGACGGACAGCTGGACCACCTGGACCTGCGACAGCCAGGCCAAGGTGCTTTGGCGCTACACCGACGCGGCCCGCAAGGACGTCGACGTTCGCCTGGGAGGTGCCGATCAGGTCTACCGTTTGAAGCTTGAACCGGGCGCCGAAGGTTCGCTGTACAGCAACGACATGCTGGCGTTTCACATAAAAGGTGAGGAAGGCCTGGTGTACTGGGTCGCCACCAATGATCTGATTGGCCGCGGTTGCCACTTGTAGGAGCGAGCTTGCTCGCGATGGTCGTTAACGATGACGCTGGATACCAGAGTGTCCGCGTTGTCTGGGCCACCATCGCGAGCAAGCTCGCTCCAACAGAAGGGCTGACGTTTAGAGTTGATGCATCATCCGAATTCGCAGCCCGGACCAACCCCCGATCTGCAAAAACTTGAATAGCCGCCGCCGCTCCGGCAGGCTGGCACGATTAACGACCCAAACCGGGAGAGACACGCACAATGGCACTTATCAGCATGCGCCAGATGCTGGACCACGCAGCCGAATTCGGCTACGGCGTTCCAGCCTTCAACGTCAACAACCTTGAGCAGATGCGCGCCATCATGGAAGCCGCTGACAAGACTGACTCCCCGGTGATCGTCCAGGCTTCGGCGGGTGCTCGCAAATATGCTGGCGCCCCGTTCCTGCGTCACCTGATCCTGGCGGCAATCGAAGAGTTCCCGCACATCCCGGTGTGCATGCACCAGGACCATGGCACCAGCCCTGACGTCTGCCAGCGCTCCATCCAACTGGGCTTCAGCTCGGTGATGATGGACGGCTCCCTGGGCGAAGACGGCAAGACGCCGACCGACTACGACTACAACATCCGCGTTACCCAGCAAACCGTGGCCATGGCTCACGCCTGCGGCGTCTCGGTAGAAGGCGAGCTGGGCTGCCTGGGTTCGCTGGAAACCGGCATGGCCGGTGAAGAAGACGGCATCGGCGCCGAAGGCGTTCTGGATCACAGCCAGATGCTGACCGACCCGGAAGAAGCCGCCGACTTCGTCAAGCGCACGCAGGTCGACGCCCTGGCCATCGCCATCGGCACCAGCCACGGCGCCTACAAGTTCACCAAGCCACCGACCGGTGACGTGCTGGCCATCGACCGCATCAAGGAAATCCACAAGCGCATCCCGAACACTCACCTGGTGATGCACGGTTCGTCTTCGGTACCGCAAGACTGGCTGGCGATCATCAACCAGTACGGCGGCGACATCAAAGAAACCTACGGCGTGCCGGTTGAAGAAATCGTCGAAGGCATCAAGCACGGCGTGCGCAAGGTCAACATCGACACCGACCTGCGCCTGGCGTCCACCGGTGCGATGCGTCGCCTGATGGCCACCAACCCTAGCGAATTCGACCCGCGCAAGTTCTTCGGCGCGACCGTGACTGCAATGCGCGACGTGTGTATCGCTCGTTACGAAGCCTTCGGTACGGCTGGCAATGCTTCGAAGATCAAGCCGATCTCGCTGGAAGGGATGTATCAGCGTTACCTGAAGGGTGAGTTGAACGCCAAGGTCAACTAAGTCCTCAGCGTTTTAGCAGTATTAAAAAACCCGCATTAATGCGGGTTTTTTATTATTTTGGATTGTGCGATCCAGTTACTTGTCGTGATCAATATCCAGCTTTGTGAACGTTACCTTCCCGCCTTCACTGGTGTACCCGGTGTGGTCCTGCACATACACCCCGGCCTTGAAGTACAGCGGCTTGACGCTCCAGGTCTTGCTGATGTCGGTGTCCCACTGGTAACCGGCGGCACTGATGCCCAATGCGCCGCGAGGGCTCAGGTGAATCATGTAGGAGAATTGCTGATCCAGTTTCACGCCGGTGGCAATGGTGATCACCCGACCGTCGCCGTCATCGGGGCGCATGCGCACTTTGGCGACAATGTTGCCTGTCTTCGTGCTGGTCTTGTACTGGTACTCGACCTTCACCAGGGGCTTCTGGCTTTTATAAGCGTGAATCTGGCCGATGACGATCTTGCCGGAACTGGGTACCTGGTTGACGGCCAGCGTGGCACGCAGGGAGTTGTCGGCGTCCGGGTAGAGCCAGTTGCGCAGGGTTCCGTTGCTATAGGTTTCGCGCAATTCAGTGCGGGGATATTTTGCGTTTTCAGTGCGCGTACCCGTCACCGGCGACCAGAAAAAAAGTGTGCCGGTATTGGAGTGGAAGTATTGATCCTTGAAGCCGTTCACCAGTTTTGGAGTGTCGACGGTGTACGGCGGATTGCCGACGGGAACACTCAGGTTCCAGGTTGCGAGATCGATCATAGTCAAAAAGCTTCCACGATTTTTTTGCTGCACGCACGTGCCAGATGCTCTAGTACGCGCCTTGGAGGGCGGTCTTTATAATCGCAGCAGGCTGATTTGTTAATGCCCGTCGGGCAGATGATTGGCGTCAACATCCTGTCGAAATGCCATCTTTCCCGGTTTCAGGGGCCTGTAGGGGCGACCGTTAGTCGGCAAATGTACGCAATGGTTAAATGATGGCGTACTGACACCTTCTGCTTTCACAGATCCCGGTCTAGAGTGAAGGCTTAGTACCGGTCCGGCTTTCATCAGAAGCCGGCCTGCCGCCCCAAAAAAGAGAAGCAGCATGGAATGCGCGCAAGCGACGCCAGCCGAAGCCAGCTCAATTCTTTTAATCGTCGATGACTACCCCGAAAGCCTGATCAGCATGCGCGCGTTGCTCCAGCGCCAGGACTGGCAGATCTTGACCGCCGCCTCGGGCTTCGAAGCCCTCGACCTGTTGCTCGAATACGATGTCGACCTGGTGCTGCTGGATGTGCAGATGCCAGGGATGGACGGCTTTGAAGTCGCGCGGCTGATGCGCGGCAGTCAGCGTACCTGCCACACGCCGATCATTTTCCTCACCGCCAACGAACAGTCGCAGGCCGCCGTGATCAAGGGCTATGCCAGTGGCGCGGTGGATTACCTGTTCAAACCGTTCGACCCGCAAATCCTCAAGCCGAAAATCCAGGCGCTGCTTGAACATCAGCGCAATCGCCGCGTATTGCAGCGCCTGAGCCATGATCTGGAACTCGCTCGCGCGTTTAATGCCTCGGTTTTGGACAACGCCGCCGAAGGCATCCTGGTGGTGGGTGAGGAGGGGCTGATCCGCTTTGCCAATCCAGCGATGTCGCGGCTGCTCAATGCCACGGTGCAAGACCTGCAGGGCAAGGAGTTCCTGGATTTCCTGCAAAAGCCACACATCCCGGTCTGGGCCGATTCCGAATTGCTCCGCGGTTACAGGCGCGGTGAGACCCTGCGCCTGCATGATGCATTGCTGCGCACGGCGCCCGGCCAACAAGTGCCGGTCGCGCTGTCCTGCGCACCTTTACCCGCCGAGCAACAGGCCATGGTGGTGACGGTGCTGGACATGTCGGTCGTGTGTCATTTGCACCAACAGCTGGAGTATCAAGCGGTCACCGACCCGCTGACCGGGCTGCTCAATCGTCGGGGTTTCTACCAGACGGTGGAAAACCTTCTGCTGCGGGGCGAACGTACTGACAGTGTCTGGGTATTGCTGTATCTGGACCTCGACGGCTTCAAGCGGGTCAATGACTCCCTCGGTCACGATGCCGGTGACCGGGCACTGCGTTGGGTCTCCGAACAGTTGAAAGCCTGTCTGCGATCTTTCGACATTCTGGCGCGCATGGGCGGCGACGAGTTCACGGCGTTACTGGACCTGGAGTTCCCCGAGCAGGCGGCAAAGATCGCCGAGAAGCTGATTGAGCGTGTGTCGATCCGCCAACAGATCGACGGCCTGGATATTGCCTTGGGCGCGAGCATCGGTATTGCCACCTTCCCGGATTGCGGGGCCAATCTCGACGGCTTGCTGCGAGCGTCGGACATCGCCATGTATGAAGCCAAGCGTGCCGGCCGCCAGCAGTATCGCTTCTACGATCACGAAATGAATGGCCGGGCACGCTCGCGGTTGATGCTCGAAGAAAGTGTGCGCACGGCCATCGATAACCGTGATTTCAATCTGGTGTATCAACCTCAGGTGGCCATTGCCAGCGGACAGATTCGTGGCTTTGAAGCGCTGCTGCGCTGGCACCATCCGAGTGTCGGCGATGTGCCGCCAGGGTTGTTTTTGCCGTTGCTGGAAGAGGCGCGGTTGATCAGTCGGTTGGGCAGCTGGATCTACCAGCGCGGGGCAGGCCAGCGCAAGGCCTGGGAAACCTTGTTTGCCGAGGACCTGGTGCTGGGTGTCAGTTTGAGCGGCACGCAGTTCGGCATGCCCAATCTGGTCGCCGAGTTGCGCCAGGTGCTGGAGCGCAACGGTTTGCAGGCACGCCATCTGGAAGTCGAGATCACCGAAGAGTCCTTGATGCACAATCCCGACGAAACCCGCAAACAGCTGCGCTTGCTGCGCAACCTGGGGGTGCGGGTGGCCCTGGATGACTTTGGCACCGGGCCGTGTTCGCTGTCTCATCTGCGCGACCTGGAACTGGACACACTCAAGCTCGACCGGCACTTGATCTCTCGGCTGCCGGCGTCTTCACGGGATGCGGCGCTGGTGCGCAATGTGATCGACCTGTGCAGGCAATACGGAATGCTGGTAGTTGCCGAGGGCGTAGAAACCGTTGCGCAATATGAGTGGCTGCACGCCAATGGCTGCGAGTACGTACAGGGGTTTTTGGTCGCGCGGCCGATGATGGCCGAGGACGTCGGCGATTTTGTGCAGCCGTTCGACTGGAGCACGCTGGTCCGCTGAATTCGCTACACTGGCGACCTGTTCGTTCTGATGTTGTCCGTCCCGATGACCGTGTTGAAATACCTCCAGGCCTATCCTGCTGCATTGCAGGACCAGGTGCGCCAGCTGATCGCCGAAGGTCGTCTGGATGCCTATCTGAGCCAGCGTTACCCGCAGAAGCACGACGTGCAGAGCGACAAGGCGCTGTATACGTACGCGCTGGACTTGAAGCAGGCGTTCTTGCGTAACGCACCGGCCATCGACAAGGTCTTGTTCGACAATCGCCTGGACCTGACCCATCGTGCCCTCGGCCTGCACACCACTATCTCCCGGGTGCAGGGCGGCAAGCTCAAGGCCAAGAAAGAAATTCGCGTGGCCTCGTTGTTCAAGGAGGCACCATCGGAGTTCTTGAAAATGATCGTGGTGCATGAGCTGGCGCATTTCAAAGAGTCGGATCACAACAAGGCGTTCTACCAGTTGTGCGAACACATGTTGCCGGGGTATCACCAGGTGGAGTTTGACTTGCGGGTGTACCTGACTTGGCGGGATATGCAATAAGGATCAAGATCAAAAGATCGCAGCCTTCGG
Organism: Pseudomonas sp. VI4.1; assembly: GCF_002029345.1. Lineage (NCBI taxonomy): Bacteria > Pseudomonadati > Pseudomonadota > Gammaproteobacteria > Pseudomonadales > Pseudomonadaceae > Pseudomonas > Pseudomonas sp. VI4.1. The sequence goes on along the minus strand of NZ_MULM01000182.1, from coordinate 184,049 downwards.
CAGCTCCTGCGGGCTGCGATCTTTTGATCTTCTGTAATGCGGAGCGCAGGGATGGATGTCAGCAAGACTAAAAGCAGCTTCTACCGCCGGTTGTACGTGGCGTACCTGATCGACAGTGGCCTGGCGAGCAGCGTCCCGGCGTTGACCGACGTGACCGGAATGCCCCGGCGCACCGCGCAGGACACCATCGCGGCGCTGGCGGATCTGGATATTGTTTGCGAGTTCGAACAGGAAGAAGGCGCGCGCAATCATGCCGGGCGTTACCGGATTCGCGAGTGGGGGGCGATTGACCGGGGGTGGATCGAGCGTCATTTGCGGCAGATCAAGGCGGTGTTGGATTACCCCTAGCTTCTGCGGCGTTTGATTTGACGCCTTCGCTGGCGAGCCAGCTCCTACAGGGATCGCGGATGGAATACAAATTTGTAATCCAGCCCGGAACCTGTGGGAGCTGGCTTGCCAGCGAAGGGGCCCTCAGGAACGACGCATCCCGATATGCGGAATGTCATCTTCCAGAAATTCCTCCCCCGCCACCACAAACCCGTACCGCCCGTAGTAACCCTGCAAGTGCGACTGGGCCGACAGATAGATCGGTACTTCAGGCCAGCGCTTTTCAGCTTGCTTCAATGCCTGATTGATCAACTCGTGACCCAGTCCCTGGCCTCGTGCCTCTGGTGCGGTAATCACCCGTCCGATCACTACATCGCCACCCTGTAGCTCCGGGTCAAGCAACCGCAGGTACGCCACCAGCCGATCACCGTCCCACGCCATCAAATGGCAGGTGTCGCCTTCCAGATCCTGGCCGTCCACGTCCTGGTAGACGCATTTCTGCTCGACAACGAACACCTGCGCACGCAACTGCAGAATGGCGTACAGCTGCTCTTTGCCCAAGTCACTGTGGTGTTTGCAGACCCAATCGATTGTCATCTTCACATTCCTTGATCAACTCGCTCCGATACTAAGCGCCCAGGCCAAAGATGTCTTTATGGCGAACAAATCAGTGACAAAGGGGCTAAATGTCACTGGGCATTTCGTACCTCTCACGCCTCGTTCGTATCCTTGATCAAATGCGCCGCCAACGTGCGTAACGGTCCCAGTTGCCGGCAGATCAAGCCCAGCTGTGTCTGCACCAGCCGCTGCCCTTCATCGATCTCATCCGGCATGTGTTCCAGCTCATTGGCCAGCGCCTCTTCCTCATCGCTCTGAATCGCAATCGGCAGTTTGCTCGCCAGCCCTTGGGCGATCTCATCGATACTGGCCGCCAGTCTCACCCCTGCTCCCTCGATCAAATGCTCGCGCACCTCCGGCGGTAGCCGGGTTTCGCGATGCGCGCCCAGACCTGACAAATAGCTGAGCAAGGTGTGCGACAGCACCAGAAACCGAAACCCGACATCCGCCTCCTTACGGAAATGCCCCGGCTCCATCAGCATGTTCGCCAAGGTGGTCGACAGCGCGGCGTCGGCGTTGTGGGCGTTGCGTCGGGCCAGGCGATACGCCAGGTCGTCGCTTTTGCCGACGGCGTATTGCTGCATGATCTGGCGCAGATAAACGCTGTTGCAGGTCAGGGTGTTGGCCAGCACTTTGTTCAGGCGTCGACCCTGCCAGTCCGGCAGGAACAGGAACACCGCCAGCCCGGCGATCAGGCTGCCGAGCAAGGTATCGAACAGTCGCGGCAGGAACAGCCCGTAGCCGTCCCCGACCTGATTGAAGCAGAACAACACCAGCAGGGTGATCGCAGCCGTCGCCAGGGTGTAGCGGGTGGTGCGGCTGATAAAGAACACCACCCCGGCCGCGATCGCGAAGCACGACTGGATCAAGGGGTTGGGGAACAGATCGAATAACGCCCAGGCCACAGTCAGGCCGATGCCGGTGCCGATGATCCGCTGACCCAGCTTGAGTCTTGTGGCGCCGTAGTTCGGCTGACAGACAAAGAGCGTGGTGAGGATGATCCAGTACCCCTGGGACGGGTGGATCAAATGCACCATGCCGTAACCGATGCTCAAGGCCAGGGGCAATCGCAGGGCGTGGCGGAACAGCAGCGAGGTCGGTGTCAGTTGGGTGCGCAAGCGTATCCACACATCCTTGAGGCTGTGTGGCGAACGGTCGAGCAGGCTGCTGTCGGTGGCATCGGCCAGCGCGTCGGGGTTACTGGCATCGCTGAGCAAGCGGTCCAGGGTGCCGAGGTTGGCCGCCAGTGCGCGCAATGACCGCAACAGGCCGCGCCAGGCCGGGTTGCTCTGGTTGCGCAGGTGTTCGAGGGAGGCGTGCAGGTCGCTCAGGGCCTGGGCAAAACTGGCGTCATAAATGAATGGCTGGCGCATCTGGATCGACTCGGCCAGCGCGCGGCAGGCTTTGCCTTGCTGGCGCAGCAGGCGCTGGCAGCGGAACAGCACGTCGCTGTGGAAGAAGGCATCGGCCAGGGCGTTGTAAGGGTAATGCGAGGAACTGGCGCGCTCGTGGATGTCCTGGGCGAGGAAGTACAATTTCAGGTAACGGCTGACTTTCGACCCTGGTCGACCATTGCCTACCCGGTGCAGGATGATTTCCTTGGCGGCGTTCAATGCGGCCACCACTCGGCCGTTCTGCTGGGCCAGTTCCAGGCGCTGTGCTTCGACGTCCATCTGCCGGATCGGCTCGAACAGCGACGATTTCAGCTTCAGGTAATAACCCAATTCACGGAACAATCGCGCCAGGCTCTGCTGCACCGGCTGGTTGGAAAACATCGCCTGCCACAGCACCGAGAGCAAGCCGTACCAGGCCGCACCGGCCACCAGCAGCACCGGTTCGTGCCAGAAGTCGGTCACCGCTCCGCCGCGCTGGTCGACACCGATCATGGTGTAGACCGACAGGATCAGCGTTGCCGACGCAATCGCACCATATCGTTCGCCCAAGGCGCCCAGCATGGTCAAGCCGAAACTGGCCAACGCGAGGGCAATGACAAAGACAATGGGGTACGGGAAGAGCAGTTCGACGGAGAGGGCGGCGACGCTGAAACACACCAGCGTCACGGCCAGGGCGTTGAGACGGCCTTGCCAACTGTCGTCGGTCTCGGCCAGGGCGCTGGCGATGATGCCCAGGAACAACGGGATCAGCAGCGCCATTTCATCCTGATACCAACACAGCGCCATGCTGCCGGTCAGGGCGATGAACACCCGCACGCTGTAGCTGAATTTATCCAGCGCCCAGAGGCGCCGCAGTGACTGACTGAACGGGGTCGATGACATGAAGTGCGAAGGCCTTCCGAGGCAATGACGCTAAATTGAGCCAGTAATGACGTCGACGCAATGGCGCCGATCACATCTGACAGCAAAATCTGTCCCTTCTCCGTGCGAACCATCCCCTCATTTGAAATGCGATCCCCTGTAGGAGCTGGCTTGCCAGCGAAGGCGGACTGTCAGGCAACAACGATGTGAATTTGCCGGCCCCTTCGCTGGCAAGCCAGCTCCTACAGGGGGCGATGTGGTTAGACGAATTGCGCGGCCGCGTATCCGGAGGCCCACGCCCACTGGAAGTTGAAACCGCCCAGGTGCCCGGTCACGTCGAGCACTTCGCCGATGAAGTACAGGCCAGGGCTTTTCAGCGATTCCATGGTCTTGGACGAAACCTCACGGGTGTCGACGCCGCCCAGGGTCACTTCCGCCGTGCGATACCCTTCGGTGCCGGCCGGCACGACTTCCCAGTTCGCCAGTTTTTCTGCGATGTCGGCAATTTCCGCGTGGGTGTACTGTTTCATCGGCTTGGAGACGAACCAGTTGTCCGCCAGCAGGTTGGCCATCTTCTTGGTGAAGAGTTCACCGAGCAGGGTTTTCAGTTCGCTGTTCGGGCGTTCGGCTTGTTGCTGTTGCAACCAGCTTGGTACGTCGTGATCCGGCAGCAGGTTGATCTGCACCGTGTCGCCGGACTCCCAGAACGAGGAGATCTGCAAAATCGCCGGGCCGCTGAGGCCGCGGTGGGTGAACAGGATGTTCTCGCGAAAGCTCTGGTCGTTGCAGCTCACCAGGCAATCCACCGACGTGCCGGACAGCTCGGTGCACAGTTCTTTGAGCTGGTCGGTGATGGTGAACGGCACCAGGCCGGCGCGGGTGGGTAACAAGTCGTGGCCGAACTGCTTGGCCACTTGATAACCGAAACCGGTGGCGCCCAGGGTCGGGATCGACAAGCCGCCGGTGGCGATCACCAGCGATTCGCAGGTGATTTGGCCGAGGGTGGTGTCCAGCAGGTAACCCCGTTCGAGTTTCTCGATGGTCTGGATCGAAGTGTCCAGGTGCAGGCTCACGCCGACCTGCTCGCACTCGTTGAGCAGCATCTCGAGGATGTCACTGGACTTGTTATCGCAGAACAGCTGGCCGAGCTTTTTCTCGTGGTACGGCACGCAGTGTTTGGCGACCATTCCGATGAAATCCCACTGGGTGTAACGCGCCAGGGCGGATTTGCAGAAGTGCTCGTTTTGCGAGAGAAAATTGCCCGGTTCGCTGTACATGTTGGTGAAATTGCAACGGCCACCGCCCGACATCAGGATTTTCTTGCCGGCCTTGTTCGCATGATCGAGCAACATCACCTTGCGCCCACGCCCGGCGGCGGTCAGCGCACACATCAATCCTGCGGCGCCAGCGCCAATGATCACGACTTCGGTAGAGCGCAAAACGGTGTCCTCTTACAAATCTCAGGGCTAACCCGGACCTTGTAGGAGCGAGCTTGCTCGCGAAGGACGTCAACGATAACGCTGGCAGCCTGGCTGAACGCGGTGAGCTCGGGTTTTTCGCGAGCAAGCTCGCTCCTACAAGTGGGTGGCGGTGTTCTTACAGGATACGCACGCGCAGCGAACGGCCTTTGATTTTACCGTCGTTCAGGCGCTGCAGGGCCTGCTTGGCGATCCCGCGCTCCACGGCTACAAATGCCTGGAAATCGAAGATCGCAATCTTGCCCACCTGGGCACCCGGGATCCCGGCATCGCCCGTCAGCGCACCCAGAATGTCACCCGGACGCACCTTGTCTTTACGGCCCGCGCCGATGCACAGCGTGCTCATCACCGGCAGCAGCGGTGCGCCGCCCTGGGAGGTGAGGTTGTCCAGCTGATCCCAGCTCAACGGTGACTTCTGCAGTTGCTCGATGGCTTGGGCGCGGTGCGCTTCGGACGGCGCGACCAGGCTGATCGCGATGCCTTTCTCACCGGCGCGGCCGGTACGGCCAACACGGTGGATGTGGATTTCCGAGTCACGGGCCAGTTCGACGTTGATCACCATGTCCAGCGCATCGATGTCCAGGCCGCGTGCGGCGACGTCGGTGGCGACCAGTACCGAGGTACTGCGGTTGGCGAACATGGCCAGCACCTGGTCACGATCGCGCTGTTCCAGATCGCCGTGCAGGCCGACGGCAGAGATGCCTTTGGAGGTCAGGTGATCAACGGTTTCCTGCACCTGCTGCTTGGTGAAGCAAAAGGCCACGGTAGATGCCGGGCGGAAGTGGCCGAGGACTTTGGTCACGGCGCTCATGCGCTCTTCCGGGGAAATCTCGTAGAAGCGCTGCTCGATCTGGGTATCGTCGTGGAACGCCTCGGCCTTCACTATCTGAGGAGTGCGCATGAATTTCGCCGCCAACTGCTTGATACCCGTCGGGTACGTGGCGGAGAACAGCAGTGTCTGGCGGCGTTCCGGGGTCTGGGCGATGATTTCTTCGATGGAATCGTAGAAACCCATGTCGAGCATGCGGTCGGCTTCGTCGAGGATCAGGGTGTTCAGGCCATGCAGCACCAGCGAACCTTTACGCAAATGCTGCTGCAGACGGCCCGGGGTACCGACGATGATGTGCGCGCCGTGCTCCAGGGAGCCGATCTGCGGACCGAACGACACGCCACCGCACAGGGTCAGGACCTTGATGTTGTCTTCAGCGCGGGCCAGGCGACGGATTTCCTTGGCGACCTGGTCGGCCAGCTCACGGGTCGGACAGATCACCAGTGCCTGGCAACCGAAGAAGCGCGGATTGATCGGGTTCAGCAGGCCGATGCCGAAGGCGGCGGTCTTGCCGCTGCCGGTCTTGGCTTGCGCGATCAGGTCCATCCCCTTGAGGATCACCGGCAAGCTTTGCGCCTGGATCGGCGTCATCTGGGCATAACCGAGGGAGTCGAGGTTAGCCAGCATGGCGGCGGACAGCGGCAAAGTATTAAAAGCGGTGGCGATGGTGGTCACGGGACTGGCCTGCAAAACAAAATGTCGCGCAGTGTATCAGTCCCGGGGCCGTTCACCCTAAGGCTCGATGTGTTCTTCCGGACGCTTGACGCGCCGTCCGTCTTCCTTTGAGAGCTGGGAGAAGATAGTCGCGGCCAGCATCGCCATGATTCCTACCGTCACGAAGGTCAGCTGGAACGCCCCGAGCACCGTGTCTACACCGTCGTTTCCGACCTCCGCAGTGAACCCACCGAGCAAGGCACCGGCGCAGGCAACACCCAGGCTCAGGGACAATTGCGCGACCACCGACAGCAAGCTGTTACCGCTGCTGGCGCTGGCGTCGTCGAGGTCGATCAGGGTCACGGTATTCATCGCGGTGAACTGCAGCGAGTTGATGGCACCGAGAATCGCCAGCATCCCCAGCAACAGCCAATAGGGTGTCTGCTCGCTGACCAGGCCCATGCTCGCCAGCATCATGCCCAGGGCCAGGGTGTTGCCGGTCAGCACGATGCGATAGCCCAGGCGCTCAATCAGTGGCCGCGCCACCGACTTGGCGACCATCGCCGCGGCAGCCAGCGGCAACATGCTCATCCCGGCCTGGGAGGGCGAATAACCCAGCGCCACTTGCAGCAGCAATGGCACGAGGAACGGCAGCGCGCCGCTGCCCAGACGGGCGAACAGGTTGCCGAGAATGCCCACGGCAAACGTCCGGGTCTTGAACAGCGAGGGCGCGAACAGCGGATTCTCGATGTGCCCGGCCCGCAGCCAGTACGCGGCCAGGCACGCCATGCCGCCGAACAGCAGCAACATCACACGCAGGTGCGGCAGGTGCAGTTCGCCGAGTCCTTCCATGGCAATGGTGATCAGCACCATCGCCGCGCCAAACAGCAAAAAGCCCAGGCTGTCGAAACGGGTGCGCTCGGTGCCGCGCAGATCAGGGATGAACTTCCACACGGCGTAGCAACCGATGGCGCCCACCGGCAGATTGATCAGGAAGATCCAGTGCCAGGTCAGGTATTCCACCATCCAGCCGCCCATGGTCGGGCCTAGCAAGGGGCCGAGCAGACCGGGAATGGTGATAAAGCCCATGATCCGCACCAGCTCCGAGCGCGGGTACGCGCGCAGCACCACCAGCCGCCCGACCGGCAGCATCAGCGCACCGCCCAGGCCCTGGATCACCCGGGCGCCGATCAGCATGCTCAAGGTGTTCGACAGGGCGCAGAGCAAGGAGCCGATGCTGAACAGCAGGATCGCGCCAAAGAAGATTTTCTTGGTACCGAAGCGGTCGGCGATCCAGCCCGAGGCCGGGATCAACAAGGCAACGGTGAGCATGTAGGCGATGATCACGCCTTGCATGCGCAGCGGATTCTCCGCCAGGTCCCGGGCCATGGCGGGCAGGGCGGTATTGAGGATGGTCCCGTCGAGGGACTGCATGAAGAAGGCGATGGCAACAACCCAGGGCAGCCAGCGGGCAGTGACAGCATCGAGAGGTTGGCGGTTGGGCATGGGGCCTCTTGTCAGGGAGTGTCTGCGTTACACCGACTCCCTGTAGGAGCTGGCTTGCCAGCGAAGGCGGGCTATCAGGCAACAATGATGTTGAATGTGCCGGCCCCTTCGCTGGCAAGCCAGCTCCTACAAGGGTTTTGCGGGGTTACAGGGTTAGCGTCAGACGGCTGATCAGCGCACCCGGCAACAACGCCGAGGCCGTGTCCCGCTGACTGTAGGTACTGGCCGACAGCAACAATTCGCGCTCTTCGGTCAACGCTTCCAGCTGCGAACCGAGCAGACTGTAAGCACTGTCATCAAAGCGCATGGTGCTCACCGGCGCCTGTATCTCGCCGTTCTCGACCCAGAAGGTCGCAAACCGCGTCATGCCGGTCAGGCGTGCCGCCGGCTGGTCCGAGTAGTTCAGGTACCAGAGGTTGCTGATGTACAACCCGGTGCCAAGCTGCTTGAGAATCTCTGCATCAGGCAACTCTCCGGCCGCCATGTTCAACGCGTTCGGCATTTCACCGCCGCTGGCGCCATTGGCCGTCAGGCCATATTCGGCAGCGCTGCGGGAGCTGACCATCTGCGCGCCGGCCTTGCCCTTGACGATCAACTCAAGATCGCTGCGCGGATAGCCTTCGCCGGAGAACGCCGGGCTCAACGAACCGCTGACCTTTTCCTCGAGCGACACCAGCGCACTGAACGAACTGTCCCCCGCGTAAAGCTTTTGCAACGGACTGTTCTTGCTGGCAATCGACTGCGCCGAGAAACCGCCCCAACCCAGCATATCCATGATTTCACCCATGGCTGCCGGCGCCAGGTAGGCGCGGTACTGACCCGGCGCCAGGGTGCGTTGCGGCCTGCCCAGGAACGCCAGCTGCTCGCGCGCTTGCGCAAAACGTCTGGCGAACCCTTCTTTGTCCCAGTCGTGCCCGGCGTAGCTGGCTTTGACGGCCTGGCCATTGTCATGGAACAGGCTGAAATCGAAGTTGAAGCTGTTGGCCTGATGCCAGCCAAACGCGCCCGAAGAACTGGCAAAACCCCGACTGATCGGGCCGGCGGCGTAGAAGCCCACGAGGTCCAACCCTTCGGCTGCCTGGGTGATTTGCGCGACCACTTGCGCGGTGTCCGGCAGCGGGTGGTCCTGCACATTGGTGCTCTGCCAGCCGGTATAGTTGAGCAGCAGGTACGGGTCCTGCGGCAGCAGCGGCAAGGTATCGCGCAGCTGCTGCAACCCTTCGGCCAGGCGCTGAACATCGACCTGCGCATCACCGGAGAGGGTAATGTTCAGGTCGGCATGGCGCCCATCGTCGATCAGCTTGAAGCCGATGCTTGCTTGCAGCACCTGGCCGGCCTGGCGCACCTTCGCGTGGTTGAATCGCACGAAGGCCGACGACTCGGCGGCGTAGCTGAGGGTGAATTGTTCCGGCTCGCGCACCGCATCGCGCAACCAGTGGACCAAGGCCTTGAACGCTTCGGCCTGATTGTTGGACGTACTCATCAGGCGTCTCCCCCAAACACATCAACTTTGCTGAACACGCAGGCCGGCGACGCATGACCGACGCGGATCACCTGATTCGGTTCACCCTTGCCGCAGTTCGGAGTGCCGAGGACCTTGACGGTGCTGGCGTCGCCGACGGCGCTGAGGCTTTTCCAGAATTGCGCGGAAATCGCCCGGTAGTTGGGGTTTTTCACCACGCCCTTGAGTTCGCCGTTTTCGATCAACTGGCCCCACTCACAACCGAACTGGAACTTGTTGCGCGCATCGTCGATGGACCAGGAGCGGTTGGTGCTCATCAGGATGCCGTTCTCGATCCCGCCGATCAGTTGCGCCAGCGGTTGATCCCCAGGCTCGATGTTCAGGTTGGCCATGCGGTCGATCGGCGGACGGTTCCAGCCGCAGGCGCGGCTGTTGGCGACGCCGTTCATGCCGGCACGGAATTGCGACAGTGCGCCGCCCAGTGGCCGTAGCAGCAAACCTTCTTTAATCAGGAATTGCTTGCTGGCGGCGGTACCGTCGTCGTCATGACCGTAGCTGGCGAGCTGTTCAGGGATGTCCGGATCGAAGGTCACGTTCAGCAGTTCGGAGCCATATTGCAGGCTGCCGAAGTCTTGTGCCTTGACGAAACTGGTGCCGGCGTAATTGCGCTCGTCGCCGAGGATGCGGTCCAGTTCCAGGGGGTGACCGATCGACTCGTGGATCTGCAGCATCATCTGATCCGGCATCAACAACAGGTCGCGCGGGCCTTGCGGGGTGTTCGGCGCCAGCAACAATTGCAGCGCCTGGTCGGCGATTTTCGGGCCGGCACCCACCAGGCCGCAGCGGCTGATCACATCAAACCCACCCTGTTGGCCGAAGTTCTCGCGGCCGAGGGTGCGGGTCTGGCTGTCGCTGCCGTCGTAGGCAGTGACTTCCAGGCTCGGATAGACGAAACGCTGTGCCTGACGCAGTTCGGCGCCGGCGCTGTTGAGGTAGATCTGCTCGACGTCAGTAATGCCGATGCTCACCTGCCAGTTCACCAGTCGCTCGTCCTTGGGCACGGCCGCGGATTCGGCGCCGAGCAGCTGGTAGCAATCGCTAAGGGACGGGAAGGGCTGGTCGAGGTTCGGCGAGAAGTAATCGGCGCGGTCACTGGAAACGGCTTGCTCGCGCAGGTCGAGCAGGGCGTGGGGCTTGAGTCGGCGGGCTTGTTGCTCGGCGTTGTCCAGCGCGGCTTGCAGACCGGATTGGGACAGGTCGTTGGTCGCGGCATAGGTCTCCACACCGTTGACCCGAACGGTCAGCATCGCGCCTTCGTCACGGCTCAGGCTCGGCGGCTCGGCAACGTTCTTGCGCACTGACAGGTACTGGCCGGACTCGCGCACATAGCGCAGCGAAAAGAATTCAGCGCCCGTGCGCAAGGCAGCAAAGCGCTGCTTGAGCTGGGGGTGGAAATCGAACATTCGTGGACCTCCTTGGTATGGAGCATCGGTGTTGCGAGGGGGGGGTGAAACGATTGCGTGGGGCTAGATTAGGCCTGGGCGGGGAGCGATATCAAGGGCGGGGCGGTGTAGGAAAGGATTACTTCGGGAGGTATGGTGCTTGGTCTGGCGTCTTCGCGGGCAAGCCTCGCTCCTACAAGGATCGCGTTCTCCTGTAGGAGCGAGGCTTGCCCGCGAAGGGCGCGCCTCGGTGTTATGACTTACTGAGCAGTCAGGCTCACATCCCGCACCGGCTTGCCACGCACCGGTGCATCACCGGCGACATAGTAATCAGCCTTGCTGCGCGGCAATGGCTGGCGGCCCCGGATCTTGTCGGCGATTTTCTCGGCGATCATGATCGTCGGCGCATTCAGGTTGCCGGTGGTGATGATCGGCATGATCGAGGCATCGACCACACGCAGGCCCTGCATGCCATGCACACGACCTTCGCCATCGACCACGGCCATCTCGTCGGTGCCCATCTTGCACGAGCAGGACGGGTGGAACGCGGTTTCGGCGTGTTCGCGGATGAACTTGTCGAGCTGCTCATCGGTTTGCACCTCGATGCCGGGGCTGATTTCGCGGCCACGGAAGGCGTCCAGTGCCGGCTGTTGCATGATTTCCCGGGTCAGGCGGATGCCATCACGGAATTCCTGCCAGTCCTGCTCGGTGGCCATGTAATTGAAGAGGATGCTCGGGTACTCGCGTGGATCCTTGGACTTGGCCTGGATGCGACCGCGGCTCGGCGAGCGCATGGAACCCATGTGCGCCTGGAAACCGTGCTCTTTCACTCCGTTGCTGCCGTTGTAGTTAATCGCGACCGGCAGGAAGTGGTACTGAATATTCGGCCAATCGAATTCCGGGCGGGAGCGGATGAAACCGCCGGCTTCGAACTGGTTGCTGGCGCCGATGCCGGTGCCGTTGAACAGCCACTCGGCACCGATGGCCGGCTGGTTGTACCAGAGCAGCGACGGGTACAGCGACACCGGTTGGGTGCACGCGTATTGCAGGTACAGCTCGAGGTGATCCTGCAGGTTTTCACCGACGCCCGGCAGGTCGTGGACCACCGGGATGTCGAGTTTTTTCAGCAGCTCGGCGGGGCCAACGCCGGAACGTTGCAGGATTTGCGGCGACGCGATCGCGCCGGAGCACAGCAGCACTTCCTTGCGGGCACGGGCTTCAATGCGCTCTTCAGCGGCGCCGATCAAGTAACGCACGCCGACCGCACGCTTGCCTTCGAACAGGATCTTGTCGGTCAGGGCGTGGGTGACGATGGTCAGGGTCGAGCGCTTCTTGGCGATGTCCAGGTAACCGCGGGCGGTGCTGGCGCGACGGCCGTTCGGCGTCACGGTACGGTCCATCGGGCCGAAGCCTTCCTGCTGGTATCCGTTCAGGTCGGAGGTAGCGGGGTAACCGGCCTGCACGCCTGCTTCGACCATCGCATGGAACAGCGGGTTGTTGCCGGCTTTGGGCGTGGTCACGCTGACCGGACCGTCGCCACCGTGGTAGTCGTTCGGGCCGATGTCGCGGGTTTCCGCTTTTCTGAAGTACGGCAGGCAGTTGAGGTAGTCCCAGTCTTCAAGACCTGGAAGCTTGGCCCAGTTGTCGTAGTCCATGGCGTTGCCGCGGATATAGCACATGCCGTTGATCAGCGAAGAGCCACCGAGGCCCTTGCCGCGACCGCATTCCATCCGGCGACCGTCCATGTGTGGTTCCGGGTCGGTTTCGTAGGCCCAGTTGTAGCGACGGCCTTGCAGCGGGAACGCCAGGGCGGCCGGCATTTGCGTGCGGAAATCGAGACGGTAGTCCGGGCCGCCGGCTTCGAGCAGCAGGACGGTGACGCCTTCGTCTTCCGTCAGACGGGCCGCCAGGGTGTTACCGGCCGAGCCGGCACCGATGATGATGTAGTCGAATTCTTGGGACATTGAATGCACCCTCTTTGAAGTTGGTCAGGTCGGGCCATGGCGAGTGCTTCGCACTCGATCGCCGGCAAGCCGGCTCCTACAGGATCGGGGTAGCCGATGATTTGGCGAACGACGCCAAACCTGTAGGAGCTGGCTTGCCAGCGAAAGCGGCCTCACGGGCAATACAAAACCCGGGGTCAGAACACCGAGGCGTAATCGCCCAGTTCGACCTGTACCGATTTGATGCGTGTGAAGTTGTTCAGCGAACTGATGCCGTTCTCACGGCCCACGCCCGACTGCTTGTAGCCGCCGACCGGCATCTTCGCGTCGGACTCGCCCCAGGCGTTGATCCAGCAGATACCGGCTTCCAGTTGATGAATCACGCGGTGAGCGCGGTTCAGGTCCTTGGTGATGACGCCAGCCGCCAGGCCGAAGTCGGTGTCGTTGGCACGACGGATCACTTCATCTTCGGTCTCGTACGTCAGGATGCTCATCACCGGGCCGAAGATTTCTTCGCGCACGATAGTCATCTCGTCGGTGCAGTCGCTGAACACGGTCGGGGCGACGAACGCGCCCTTGGCGAATTCGCCTTCGGTCAGGCGAGTGCCGCCGCACAGCAGGCGAGCGCCTTCTTCCTTGCCCTTGGCGATGTAACCCAACACGCTTTCCATATGGGCAAAGCTGACCAGCGGGCCGAAGTTGGTGTTCTCGTCTTCCGGGTTGCCGATGCGGATGCGCGCGACGCGCTCAACGATCTTGGCTTCGAACGCGGCTTTCAGGTGGCTTGGCACGAACACGCGAGTGCCGTTGGTGCAGACCTGGCCGGAGCTGTAGAAGTTGGCCATCATCGCGGTGTCGGCGGCGCGATCGAGGTCGGCGTCGTCGAAGATGATCAGCGGGGATTTGCCGCCCAGTTCCATGGTCACGTCTTTCAAGGACGAGCCGGAAGCGCTGGCCATGACCTTCTTGCCGGTGTCGGTGCCGCCGGTGAAGGAGATTTTTTCGATGCGCGGATGCTCGGTCAGCCAGGTGCCGACTTCACGGCCGCTGCCGGTCAGGACGTTGAACACGCCCGCCGGAACGCCAGCTTCGGTGTAGATCTCCGCCAGTTTCAGCGTGGTCAGGGACGTGACTTCGCTTGGCTTGAAGATCATCGCGTTACCGGCCGCCAGGGCTGGCGCGGACTTCCACAGGGCGATCTGGATCGGGTAGTTCCATGCGCCGATACCGGCCACGACGCCCAGCGGCTCGCGACGGGTGTAGACGAAAGACGTGGTGCGCAGCGGGATCTGCTCGCCTTCGATGGCCGGCACCAGGCCTGCGTAGTACTCCAGCACGTCGGCGCCGGTGACGATGTCGACGTACTTGGTTTCGGAGAACGACTTGCCGGTGTCCAGGGTTTCCAGGGCAGCCAGTTCATCGTTGCGCTCGCGCAGGATGTCCACGGCGCGACGCAGGATGCGCGAACGCTCCATGGCGGTCATCGCGGCCCAGATTTTCTGGCCCTTTTCGGCGCTGACCACCGCGCGCTCGACGTCGTCCTTGGTCGCACGTTGTACGGTTGCGAGGACTTCACCGTTAGCCGGGTTGATGGCTTCGAAGGTGGCGTCGCTGCTGGCGTCACTGTAGCCGCCATCGATGTAGAGTTTTTGCAGTTCGAAACGGGCCATATAGTCCTCGCAAGTGCATAAGTTTGGTTGGCGTTAACCACTGGGGCGTGCCGTATGACGTTGGCGGCGCTGGTCAGTGGCGGTTCAGGGGCTGAGCGGTTATGTGTGCGCTAGCTCACCTGTTTGGCCAATTGGAAATCCATGTATTCGTAAGCGATGCGGTGCGCCTGCTCGGTGTCGAATGCATCTCCCGACAGGGCGCCGCGCAACCACAAACCGTCAATGAGGGCTGCCAGGCCTCGAGCTGCACTGCGCGCATCATCGAGCGGCAATACACGGCGGAACTGGCAGCACAGGTTGGAATACAGGCGGTGATCGTTGATCCGCTGCAACCTGTGCAGTGACGGGTGGTGCATGCTGGTGGCCCAGAAGGCCAGCCAGGTTTTCATTGCCGGGCCATTGACCTGGCTGGCGTCGAAGTTGCCTTCGATAATTACCTGGAGGTGGGCCCGCGGGCTGCTGTCCTCCAGCGCCTGACGGCGCGCGGTGACGTTCACGCTGAGGACACTCATCAGGTACTGCGCCGTGGCGGCGATCAGGCCGTTCTTGTCCTTAAAGTAGTGACTGATGATGCCATTCGAGACACCGGCCAAACGGGCGATCAGCGCAATGCTGGCGTCCCCCATTCCGACCTGGTCCACCGCCTGCAGCGTGGCTTCGATCAACTGCTGACGGCGGATGGGTTGCATACCGACCTTGGGCATCTTGCACAACTCCTTAGGCGTTACCGGCGGACATAAAAGGTCTCGAATTGACGACCAGTCTATTTTGTTTTGATTGAACGTTCAATCAACAAAAAATAAGTCCGACGACAAGTCGTCGCTTTCAAGATGGCGCTAAAACAAAAACGCCGCGATCCTTTCGCGGCGTTTTTGGGTGTGTGGCCCTTACCCCAGGTTCTTGCCGAGCAGTGCGTGGTACAGCTCGCTGTCGCCCAGGATCCCCACCACCTTGTTGTTATCGTGCAGCACCAGCTTGTTGCCGGTCTGGTAACGAATCTGCAGCGCATCGCGCATGCCGATGTTGGAGTCCACCAATGTCGGCCGACGCCCCAACCCTTCAACCGCTTGCCCTGGAATCCAGTTCTGCAGGTCCAGGCTGGCACCGTTCTGGCGTGCGCCTTTAATGGTGTTGCCTTCGGCCAGGTCCAGCCACGAATCGCCGCCCGGATCGAGGCACACCGAACCGTTGATGCGTTTGCAGTTGTCCAGGGTGCGCATCAGGCTGCGCCCGCACAGCACGTTCAGCGGGTTGGTGTGGGCGACGAAGGTCCGCACGTAGTCGTCCGCCGGGTTCAACACGATCTCTTCCGGCTTGCTGTACTGGACGATCCGGCCGTCTTTCATGATTGCGATACGGCTACCGAGCTTCAGGGCTTCATCGAGGTCGTGACTCACGAATACGATGGTTTTGTTCAGCTTGCTTTGCAGCTCCAGCAGTTCGTCTTGCAGGCCTTGGCGGATCAGCGGGTCGAGGGCCGAAAACGGTTCGTCCATCAGCAGAATGTCGGCGTCCATCGCCAGCGCACGGGCCAGGCCCACGCGTTGTTGCATACCGCCGGACAGCTCGTTGGGTTTCTTGTTGCGCCATTGGGTCAGGCCCACCAGCTCAAGTTTTTCATCGACCAGTTTTTTCCGCTCTTTCTCCGGACGACCCTGCATTTCCAGACCGAAGCTGATGTTCTCGCGAACGGTCAGCCAAGGCATCAGGGCGAACTTCTGGAACACCATCGCAATGCGCTTGGTGCGCATCATTTTCAGTTCCGCCGGGGTGCAGGAAGCGATGTCGATCTGCTTGCCTTCGTGCTCGACGAACAACTTGCCGCGGCTGACGGTGTTGAGGCCGTTGATGCAACGCAGCAAGCTGGACTTGCCGGAGCCGGACAGGCCCATCAGTACGCAGATTTCACCTTTTTCGACATCCAGGCTGGCCTTTTCGACGCCAACAATCTGCCCGGTCTTTTTCAGGATCTCGTTACGGGTCATGCCTTGATCCAGCAGCTTGAGTGCCTCGCGTGGATCCTTGGTGAAGATTACGTCGACCTCTTCGAAGCGAATAATGCTCATGCGTCACCCCCTACTTTGGCTTCGGGTTGTTTGCAGATACGGTCGAGCATGATCGCCAGCAGTACGATCGCCAGGCCGGCTTCGAAGCCCAGGGCGATATCAGCAGTGTTCAGTGCGTTGACCACGGGTTTGCCCAGGCCATCGGCGCCCACCAGTGCCGCGATCACCACCATCGACAACGACAGCATGATGCACTGGGTGATACCGGCCGCGATGCTTGGCATGGCGTGGGGCAGTTCGATTCGCGAGAGCAGCTGACGTCGCGAGCAGCCAAAGGCCTTGCCAGCGTCCATCAATTCTTCCGGGACATCGCGAATACCCAGGTAAGTCAGGCGGATGGGCGCGGCAATCGCGAACACCACCGTGGAGATCAGGCCCGGGACCACACCCAGACCGAAGAGGGTCAGGGTAGGAATGAGGTAGACGAAGGTCGGCACGGTCTGCATCAGATCGAGTACCGGCCGCATCAGTGTATAGAACATCGGTTTGTGCGCGGCGACGATGCCCAGCGGCACGCCGATCACCACGCAGACCAGGGTCGCGAAGAGCACCTGGGCAAGGGTTTCCATGGTTTCCTGCCAGTACCCCAGGTTGAGGATCAGCAGGAAAGAGGCGATGACAAAAACGGTCAGGCCCCACTTGCGTTGAATAAAGTGTGCCAGTAGCGCGATGAGGCCGATCAATGCCAGCGGGTTGAACCAGGTCAGCGCGAAAGTCACGCCGTGGATCATCGTTTCCAGTGACACGGCGATGGCATCGAAAGTGCTGGCGCCGTTTTGCGTCAACCATTCAACGAAGCCTGCGATGTACTGGCCTAAAGGTATTTTCTGATCAATCAGCATGGTAGTGAACGTCCGCATGCAAGGAATAAACAGCCCGGGCGAGCTGGCTCGCCCGGCGTAAGCGATGCTTCCTGATTCAAGGCTGCGCGAGCTTGGTTTTCACGGCCTCCAGGCCTGGTTTACCGTCAATGGTGGTCACGCCAGCGAGCCAGGTATCGAGCACCTGTGGATTCTTTTTCAGCCAGGCCTTGGCGGCCGCGTCAGGCTTCATTTTGTCGTCCAGGACGTTGCCCATCAGCGTGCTTTCCATGTCGAGGGTGAACACCAGGTTTTTCAGCAACTGACCCACGTTGCTGCATTCCTGGGCGTAACCCTTGCGGGTGTTGGTGAAGATGGTCGCCTGACCGAAGTTCGGGCCGAAAAAGTCGTCGCCGCCGGTCAGGTACTTCATCTTGAAACGCGTGTTCATCGGGTGCGGTTCCCAGCCCAGGAACACCACGGCGGTGTTGCGGCGCTGGGCGCGATCGACTTGCGAGAGCATGCCTGCCTCGCTGGATTCGACCACCTTGAAGCCGGCGTCTTTCAAGCCGAAGGCGTTCTTGTCGATCATGCTCTGAATCAGGCGGTTGCCGTCGTTGCCCGGTTCGATGCCGTAGATCTTGCCGTCGAGTTCTTTCTTGAACTTGGCGATGTCGGCGAAATCTTTCAGACCCTTGTTATACAACTCTTCGGGGACGGCGAGTGTGTATTTTGCGTTTTCGAGGTTGGCGCGCAGGGTGTCCACAGTGCCGGCATCGCGGTAAGCCTTGATGTCGTTTTCCATGGTCGGCATCCAGTTACCCAGGAAGACGTCCATGTTCTTGCCATCGGCCAGGGATTTGTAGGTCACCGGCACGGAAATCATCGTGGTCTTGGTCTTGTAGCCCAGGGCATCGAGCACGACGCTGGTGGTGGCGGTGGTCACGGTAATGTCGGTCCAGCCGACATCGGAGAAGTTTACGGTTTTGCACTGAGCCGGTTCGGCGGCTTGCGCCAGAATCGGCAGACTCAGCATGGCGGCCAACAACAACGGCGGGGAACCTTTCATGAATGGACTCCTTGGTGTTTTTTTTGGCAGTGTTCCGACTGGACCACCGCACTTATAGGTTGCGGTTGGATGGCGTTTTGGAGACATCTCTACCACGGCGCCTTGCAATCGAGTCGATACGATCATGTACCAGTGAAAATCTGACGCCTACAGGGTGCGTCGTAACCAGTACAGGGAGGGTCGCATCCAGTGTCGGTGACGTCGCTTACAGCTTTTTTCAGCCCTGTTTGCTGTTCTGAACTGCAAAAAAACGGCGAAAACACAGCGTAAAACGCACGCGGCGTTTGTGGACAAGAGTACGTCGGTGTCAGACGTCGAATGACCCGGCAAAAGCCTGATGATGCAGCCATACCGGCGGATTGCAGCTTGAGCGTAGCAGCTCCGTCACCAGGCGCTTTTGCGTCTGGAGTTGGCACATCCAGGAGTTCGGCAGCAATGGCTATCAGCGTTTTCGACCTGTTCAAAATCGGTATTGGCCCTTCCAGTTCGCACACCGTGGGGCCCATGCGTGCCGCGGCGTTGTTCGTGCAAGGTTTGCGTGAGCAGGGGCTTGTGGAGCAAGTGCGGCGCGTCGAGGTTCAGCTGTATGGGTCGCTGTCGGCCACCGGCATCGGTCACGGCAGCGATAACGCGGTGATCATGGGGCTGATGGGCGAGTGGCCGGATGCGATCGATCCGTCGCAGATCGGCCTGCGCATCGCCACCCTGCGCGAAACCGACACGCTGTTGCTTGATGGGCGTTTGCCGGTGTCGTTCATCTGGGCCCGGGACATGCGCCTGATCGACGAAAACCTGCCATTCCACCCCAACGCCATGACCCTGGTTGCCGAGGGCGATGACGGTGAGCTGCATCGCGACACCTACTACTCCATCGGTGGCGGCTTTGTCGTCGATGAGGCACAAGCCAGCAGCGGTGTGGTAGACCTGGATCGCACGGTGTTGCCGTACGATTTCTCCAGCGCCGTCGAGCTGCTCAGTCTCTGCAAGCAACACAACCTGCGTGTGGCCGAATTGATGATGGCCAACGAGAAGGTCTGGCGCAGCGAAGAAGAAATCCGCGCCGGCCTGATGACGCTCTGGCGCGCGATGCAAGATTGTGTCGAACAGGGGCTCAAGCACGAAGGCATCCTGCCCGGCGGCCTGAATGTACGTCGACGCGCCGCCAGGCTGCACCGTAGCCTGCAGGAGTTGAACAAGCCGAACGTGATTGGCTCGACGCTGAGCGCCATGGAATGGGTCAACCTGTTCGCCCTGGCGGTCAATGAAGAAAACGCCGCGGGCGGGCGCATGGTCACGGCACCGACCAATGGCGCGGCGGGGATCATTCCGGCGGTCCTGCATTACTTTATGAAGTTCAGCGAAGCGGTGACTGACGCCAACGTGGTCGACTATTTCCTCAGTGCGGCGGCGGTGGGGATTCTGTGCAAAAAGAACGCTTCGATTTCCGGTGCGGAAGTCGGCTGCCAGGGCGAGGTCGGATCGGCTTGCGCCATGGCGGCGGCTGGACTGGCCGAGATCCTCGGTGCCACCCCGGAGCAACTGTGCAACGCGGCGGAAATCGGCCTGGAGCACAACCTCGGGCTGACTTGCGACCCGGTGGGCGGGCTGGTGCAGGTGCCGTGCATCGAGCGCAATGCGATTGCGGCGGTGAAGGCGATCAACGCGGCGCAGATGGCGCTGCGGGGCGACGGTCAGCACTTTATCTCGCTGGACCGGGTGATCCGTACCATGCGGGATACCGGGGCTGATATGCATGACAAATATAAAGAGACATCGCGGGGTGGGTTGGCGGTTAGCGCCGTCGAGTGCTGACACGCCGCGACCCCCTGTAGGAGCTGGCTTGCCAGCGAAGGCGGTGTGTCAGTTGCCATTGATATTGAATGTGCCGCCGCCTCGGCTTGGGCGGTCCATCCAATTACAGGTGAAGGCGGTGTATCTGATACACCGCGCCGTCCGGTTCGCCAGCGAGCCGGCTCCTACAGATAGCGTCGGACCAGTCAAAACTGCGCGCAAAGTGAACACCGAAATGAAAACGCGCCACGTTTTGGCGCGTCGCTTACAGATAAGCGCCTTCACCTGGATCACGGATCCAGGTTGGCCATTACCGCCTGTCACCTGTGCTTGTGGTGACACTCTTCATCAGGTCGCTGTAGCCCTGTTCCCACAAGTGCTACCGATTTGCTCACGCCTGACGGGGCAGAGCGCCTGCCGCCAATAATGGCACTTATAGCCCCCACTCGCAGCGCGGCTTATACAGACACATCGCGACGTCGTTTTCAGGAGTTATTGAACGCGCATTCAATTTTAGGCATGGCAATTGCTCTGTCATTACAAAGCCCGTCTCCCACGCGAGAACGATGGCAATAACAAGAGCCTCCGCCTGAGGCCATCACCCGCTTTGTGTGAGGAGATTCTGCGATGACGACGTTCAACTCCGGGGCTCAACCCCAGAACCGTGCGCCTCAATCCATCGGCTTTCTGCTGCTGGACAATTTCACGCTTATTTCTCTGGCCTCCGCAGTGGAACCGCTGCGCATGGCCAACCAATTGTCCGGTCGCGAGCTGTATCGCTGGACCACGATCACCGTCGACGGCGGTCAGGTCTGGGCCAGTGATGGTCTGCAGATCACCCCCGATTGCTCCATGCACAAAGCGCCCGCCCTGGACACCATCATTGTCTGCGGCGGCATCGGCATTCAACGCACTGTTACCCGCGAACACGTGTCGTGGCTGCAAAGCCAGGCGCGTCAGTCGCGCCGTCTCGGCGCGGTGTGCACCGGCAGCTGGGCCCTGGCGTGCGCCGGTCTGCTGGACGGCTTCGACTGCAGCGTGCACTGGGAATGCCTGGCCTCGATGCAGGAAGCCTTCCCGCGTGTGGCCATGAGTACTCGTCTGTTCACCCTCGACCGTAACCGTTTCACCAGTTCCGGCGGCACCGCACCGCTGGACATGATGCTGCACCTGATCAGCCGCGATCACGGGCGTGAACTGTCGGCCGCGATCTCGGAAATGTTTGTCTACGAGCGCATCCGCAACGAGCAGGATCATCAGCGTGTGCCGCTCAAGCACATGCTCGGCACCAACCAGCCGAAGCTGCAGGAAATCGTCGCGCTGATGGAGGCCAACCTGGAGGAGCCGATCGACCTCGATGAACTGGCGGTGTATGTCGCCGTGTCGCGTCGTCAGCTGGAGCGGCTGTTCCAGAAGTATCTGCACTGCTCGCCGTCGCGTTACTACCTGAAACTGCGCCTGATCCGCGCTCGGCAGTTGCTCAAGCAAACGCCGATGTCGATCATCGAAGTGGCGTCGGTGTGCGGCTTTGTGTCTACGCCGCACTTCTCCAAGTGCTATCGCGAATACTTCGGTATTCCGCCGCGTGACGAACGCGTCGGTTCCAACACCACGCAGCAAGTGGCGATGATGCCGCTGCCGCAGGCACTGGTGCTGTCGCCGTTGTCCGGGCCGCTGTCGGCGTTGAGTCAGGCGCGTAACGAGTCGACTTTCGCCAGCGTAAGGCTCTAAACCGAGGCGCCTGCATTCGCGAGCAAGCCCGCTCCCACAGTTGACCGCATTCCCCTAAGAGAACTCGGTCAATGTGGGAGCGGGCTTGCTCGCGAAGGCGTTCTGTCAGGCGCTACGGCTTTGCTGATACTCCGCCAATGCCGGCAGCAATTGCTTGTCGATTGCCTGGCGCACGGCCGGCAGGATGGTCGCGCTGCTGGTGTACATCTGCTTGACCATGGTCCGCAGCACTATCGCCCGTTCATCGTTCAAGCCTCGCACCGCACACTCGCAAGCCTGCTCGGCGGTGGAGCCGCTCGGTACTTGAAAACCCAACGACTTTAGGTGGCCCAACAGGTCTTCCTGGTCAATCAAATCAGCGTGCATCATGACGCAAATCCTTCTTCAGGGAACGTGGTCTTGGCTCGATTCTGGTTGGGGCTCGAGGTGGCGGCAAGGGCAATTTGTCGCAATGACCGCATTGGCTATGAACATGTCGTTTTCGGCTAACTTTCCAAAGAGCGCAGAGGGCACACTGGGCTCAGCTGGCTTCACGAAGGTTTGGTCACCCTCGCGCAACGGCTCCTCAACAGTACCCACCTCTGCCTCGATCCTGTCACGGCTTGATCGGGGTTTTTTTTGCCTGTGAATCGGGGAGGCAGGTAGCGTCTGGGCTGACGCCTTCGCGAGCAAGCCCGCTGCCACATTGGATCTGCGTCGTTCACAAATCCCCTGTGGGAGCGTGGCTTGCCCGCGAAGAACGATGACGCGGTCTAGCGTTGCAACACGAGGATCCGCGACAACAATTCATCCCGGTCAACATAGCAACCCTGGAAATGCCGAGCGCCAGTGGCCGGGTCGAAAGCATTGCGCGCATGGAGGGTACGGCGGTTGTCGAAACACCACAGCTCCCCGGGATTGAGCCTTTGCATCAACCGGAATCGAGGCTCGCGGGTCATGGCAATAAAGCGCCGATAAGCGCGATACAGCTTAGGCATCTGTTCCACCGACGCATCGAACGGGCCGCGCAGGAAGTTCGCCATGCGGATCTCCGACACCTGTCCAACAGCATCCAAAGCGATGATCGGGGCGAGACGGCGGTAGTCGCTATGACGATCCTTGTTGCGAAACTCCACGGGAATTTCACACAAGGCCTGGAACGCTTCGGGGTCTTCCTCGCGCAACGCTTCGGCGATGGCAAAACCGTCGACAAAAATACTCTCGCCGCCATCGGCGTCATTCACCAGGCAATGCAGAAATTGCAGCCCCGGTTGCAGCTCCCGGGTCGGCAGGTCGCTGTGCAGCGGCAGGTTGAAGGCGGTGTAGGCATTGCTGTCGGCGTCGGCCTTGGATTGCACGTTGAACAGCACGCCGAAATTGCTCTCGCGGATGAAGGAAATCCGCTGGGCGATCAGTTTCAGCGAGCCGGGCTCGGTGGGCACGCCACGGACCTGGGTCAGGCCGATGTCGCGCACCGCCAGCAGCCACTGCAACAAGGCGTCGTTGTCGTTCATCAATGCCTGGTAGTCGAACACCGGCAACTGAAAATCGCTGTTCCAAAGCCTGGCTTGCGGTTTTCCCGCACGGCGCTCGGAGCGGGACTCATCGTCATAGGCGTGGGCGCGCAGCCAGCCCGGATCGAAGCGACTGCGGTGGCCGTCCTGCCATGCGACACAAAGGCAACCTTCAGCATCGACGCTCGTCTCTGCAGGCATCAGGTCTTCTTCGACATCGACGATTTCCAGCACCTGCTCGCGAGTCACCGTGTATACGCAGAGCGGGCACGGGCAGTTGTCCCGCAGCCATGGGTGATGAAAGGGGCTGACTCGGTCGTCGGCCCATTTCACCAGGACACGATCCGCCAGGGTCTGCACGCCAGCCAGCGCGCTGATCAACGGATAGGTACGGAAGTCGGCAAAAGCGGCGGCAGTGTTCAAGGGCGATCTCCTTGTTCGGGGGTGGTTATTTTGCCGGGGGCAGTGCGATCACGCGGCCAACGCAGGCGGGGGCGGGCAAGTCGGCCTGCTCGGCGACGATGGCTTGCAGTTTGCTCAAGGTCTCTGCACTGAAGGGCGCGGATCGCGGCCCGGCGAGGTCGACGTGCAGCAGCATTTGCTCATTGCCCGCCAGTTCCTTGTCATCGCCCACCAGGTGCAGGCTGTGGTAGAGGTGCAGGCGTTTGCTGTCGTGGCCGATGATCTGCGTGTGCACTTCGACTTCGGCATCGAGCTTCACTTCGTGCAGATAGTTGAGGTGCAATTCGAGGGTGAACAGCGAGTTGCCGCTGGCTTCGCGGTTGTTGCTGTCCATGCCCAGACGATCCATCAAGGCATCGGTGGCGTAGCTGAAGATCAGCAGGTAGAAGGCGTCGCGCAGGTGGCCGTTGTAGTCGACCCAGTCGGGGATGATTGCGGTTTGGTAGGTGGTGAGGGTGGGCATGATGAGTAATCCAAGAAGTGTGGTGACTGGACTGCCGCTTTCGCGGGCAAGCCCGCTCCCACAGTTGATTTGAGGTGTGAATACAATCTATGCCACACAGCAAATCCCTGTGGGAGCGGGCTTGCCCGCGAAGGGGCCGGTCCTGCTGGATAATTATTCGGCGAACGCCATCCCATGCTTCTCTTTGGTGGTCTTCACTGCCTCAAGCACCGCCAGCAGGCAATCATCACGATAGCGCTCCAACGCCGAAATGCTGTGCGTGCCCAGCTGATCACTGGTGCCATCCACCACATCATCGATCAACTTGTCTGTCAGTTCCGGCGCCGGCAAATAAGTCCACGGCAACTGCAATGCCGGCCCGAACTGCGCCATGAAGTGGCGCATGCCCGCGTCGCCTCCGGCCAGGGTATAAGTCAGGAACGTACCCATGAACGACCAGCGCAGACCGGCGCCAAAACGAATCGCATCGTCGATTTCACCGGTGGTCGCCACGCCATCGTTGACCAGGTGCAGGGCTTCACGCCACAGCGCTTCGAGCAGGCGGTCGGCGATAAAGCCCGGTACTTCCTTGCGCACATGCAGCGGGCGCATCCCCAAGGATTGGTAAACTTTCATGGCGGCCTGCACGGCTTCAGGGGCAGTGTTTTTGCCACCCACCACTTCCACCAACGGCAACAGATAAACCGGGTTGAACGGGTGCCCGACCACGCAGCGTTCCGGGTGGGTCGAGCTCTCGTAGAATTCACTCGGCAGCAGGCCGGAGGTGCTGGAACCGATCAGGGCATTTGGCTTGGCCGCCGCGCTGATTTTGCTGTGCAGTTCCAGTTTCAGGTCCAGACGTTCCGGCGCGCTTTCCTGAATGAAATCCGCGTCGCGCACGCACTCTTCAATGGTGGCGACAAAGCGCAAGCGATCCTGTGATGCGCCGGGGGCCAGGCCTTGTTTTTCCAGCGCGCCCCAGGCATTGGCGACGCGTTTGCGCAGGGCCGCCTCGGCGCCGGGCGCCGGGTCCCAGGCCACCACGTCGAGGCCGTGGGCGAGGGCGCGGGAGACCCAGCCGCTGCCGATGACACCGCTGCCGAGGGCGGCGAAGGTTTTGATTTCGGTGATAAAGGTCATGGCGACATCCTGAAAAGATCTGGTGATCCCCTGTAGAGCCGGCTTGCCGGCGAAGGCGGTGTTTCTGTCACAGAAGATGTGGCGGATGTACCGGCCTCTTCGCTGGCAAGCCAGCTCCTACAGGGGTTATGTGTGGGTTTAGCCGCGCTGGGTCAGGCCCATTTTTGCCCGGCCTTCAGCCGGCGTCAGCACCCGGGCACCGAGGCGACTGAGGATTTCCGTGGCACGTTCGACCAGTTGGCCGTTGGTCGCCAGTACGCCTTTGTCCAGCCACAGGTTGTCCTCCAGGCCGACCCGCACGTTGCCGCCCAGCAGCACCGCTTGTGCGGCCATCGGCATTTGCATGCGGCCGATGCCGAACCCGGCCCAGACGGCGTCTGCCGGCAGGTTGTCGACCATGGCTTTCATGGTGGTGGTGTCCGCCGGGGCGCCCCACGGGATGCCCAGGCACAGCTGAAACAATGGATTATCCAGCAGGCCTTCCTTGATCATCTGCTTGGCGAACCACAGGTGGCCGGTGTCGAAGATTTCCAGCTCTGCCTTCACGCCCAGCTCTTGAATGCGTTTGGCGCCAGCGCGCAGCTGGGCCGGGGTGGACACGTAGATGGTGTCGCCGTCGCCGAAGTTCAGGGTGCCGCAATCGAGGGTGCAGATTTCCGGCAGCAATGCTTCGACGTGGGCCAGACGGGTCAACGGGCCGACCAGGTCGGTATTGGGGCCGAACTCCATCGGGTTTTCGCCGGCGCCGATTTCCAGATCGCCGCCCATGCCGGCGGTGAGGTTGACGATGATGTCGACGTCCGCCTCGCGGATGCGCTCCATCACTTCGCGGTACAGCGCCACGTCGCGGCTGAATTTGCCGGTTTGCGGGTCGCGAACGTGGCAGTGAACCACGGTGGCACCGGCCTTGGCGGCTTCCACGGCGGACGCGGCGATTTGTTTCGGGGTGACCGGCACGTGTGGGCTTCTGGCGGTCGTGTCGCCAGCACCGGTGAGTGCGCAGGTGATGATGACGTCGTGGTTCATGAGGGGGGTTCCTTGCAGGCGTGATGATTCCGTCCGCAGCCCTGTCGGGCTGCGAATCGGTGGTTCAATCGGGTTTATTTGGTGGTCAATTTCAGGTTGTCAGCCGCCGGTTTGCCATCGAAGGTCGTCACGCCTTCGAGCCAGCGTTGTTTGTCTTGCGGGTGATCCTTCAACCATTGTTTGGCCGACTCGAAGGCGTCCTTGTGCTCCAGCAACGGCTGCATCATCCGGCTCTCGTCTTCGGCGGTGTAGGTCAGGTTGCTCAGCAAACGACCAATGTTCGGGCACTGCTCGGCGTATGTCGGCGAGGTGACGGTCCAGACCGTGGCCATGCCTTCGTTCGGGCCCAGGGCGTCTTCGCTGCCGGTGAGGTAAGTCATCTGCACGTTGACGTTCATCGGGTGTGGCGCCCAACCGAAGAACACCACCGCTTCCTTGCGCCGCACGGCGCGATCCACCGCGGCGAGCATGCCGGCCTCACTGGACTCGACCAGCTGGAACTTGCCGAGGCCAAACTGATTCTTGGCGATCATCGCCTTGATCTGGGTGTTGGCGCCCGAGCCAGGCTCGATGCCGTAGATCTTGCCGCCCAGCTCTTTCTGGAACTTGGCGATGTCGGCAAAGGTTTTCAGGCCCTTGTCGGCGAGATAAGTCGGAACGGCGAGGGTGGCGCGGGCATCTTTCAGGCTGGGCGCTTCCAGCACCTTGACTTGATTGGCCTGGACGAAAGGCGTGATGGTCTGCGTCATCAACGGGTTCCAGTAGCCCAGGAACAGGTCCAGGCGCTGGTCGCGGATCCCGGCGAAGATGATTTGCTGGGATGCGCTGGTTTGTTTGGTGTTGTAGCCGAGGCCGTCGAGCAGCACCTGGGTCATGGCGCTGGTGGCGATCACGTCGGTCCAGTTCACGACGCCCATGCGCACGTTCTGGCACGATGCAGGTTCGGCCGCCATGACACCGGCGCTCAATAAGGCGGTACCGCTGAGTGCAAGAACACAGCTGCTGATCAGTCGTTTCATGTCGGGTTCCTCGGCAGACGTTATTGTGGGTTCCGGCATCTTCGTGCGCCGGTGATGACAAGTTACGCAGCATAGACCCCGTGGAAGCGCACTACGGCGACCAGCTCTTGCACTGCAGCGACCTGTGCTCTTGAATGCCGCGTGCAACTGGCGTATCAACGTCGACACGCTTCCGCCTCTCGTTACCTGCCAGTCGAGTGCGCTCCATGTCCCAGGATTTCTACTTTTTGTTGATGCCGGGTTTCTCGGCCATCGGCTTCATCTCGGCCATCGAGCCGCTGCGGGTCGCCAATCGCTTTCGCGGCGAGCTGTATCGCTGGCATGTGCTGAGCGCCGACGGTGGCGCGGTATTGGCCAGCAACGGCATGTCGGTCAACGCCGACGCCGCGCTGGAACCGCTGAAAAAAGGTGCAACCCTATTGGTGGTCGCCGGTTTCGAACCGCTGAAATTCGCCACCCCGGCCCTGGAGCACTGGTTGCGCCGCCTGGACAACGAAGGCGTGACACTCGGCGCCATCGACACCGGCAGCTTCGTCCTCGCCGAGGCCGGCCTGCTCGACGGCCATCGCCTGACCTTGCACTGGGAAGCCATCGACGCGTTCAAGGAGTCCTACCCGCAGCTCAGCGTTACCCAGGAGCTGTTCGAGATCGACCGGCGGCGTATCACTTCAGCGGGCGGCACCGCGTCCATCGACCTGATGCTCGACCTCATCGGTCAGGCCCACGGCCCGGAACTGGCGATCCAGGTCAGCGAACAATTCGTGCTCGGCCGCATCCGCCCGCGCAAAGACCACCAGCGCATGGAAGTCGCCACGCGTTATGGCATCAGGAACAAGAAACTGGTGCAGGTGATTGGGGAGATGGAGCAGCACAGTGAGCCGCCGTTGAGCACGCTGGAACTGGCAGAATCGATCAAGGTGACGCGCCGGCAGCTGGAGCGGTTGTTTCGCCTGCATTTGAACGACACGCCGAGCAACTTCTACCTGCGCTTGCGGCTGGAAAAGGCCCGGCAGTTGTTGCGTCAGACCGACATGAGCGTGCTGGAGGTGAGTATCGCGTGCGGGTTTGAGTCGCCGTCGTATTTCACCCGCAGTTATCGGGCGCGGTTTGCGCGGTGCCCGCGGGAAGACCGGCGACAAACCCAGAAAGCATAACGCCCCCCCCTGTAGGAGCCGGCTTGCCGGCGAAGGCGGCGTAACAGTCAACATTGATGTTGAATGTGATGGCCTCTTCGCTGGCAAGCCAGCTCCTACAGATGTGTGTCGTTTACTTCTTCATCAGCGCCGAACAAGCCGCCTTGTACGCCTCATGCTGATACTTGTTCAAGGTCCCCGGCAGCTCGAAATCGAACTTCTTGTTCTGCGCATTGATGGTCTGCGGCGACAGCAGCGTCACTTCGCAATTCTCCAGCAACTGGAAAACCCCTTCGATCTTGAACGTGGTCGGCCCTCCGGCAAATTCGCCTTTCTTGCTGCGTTTCTTGATCGCGATCCGATCGATGGAATGTTCGCGCACAAACGACGCCACTTGAGCCGCAAACACTTTGACGTTTGCCGCCTCGTCGTCATCCTCCAAGGCGATTTTCTTGGTGGCCAGGGCGACATGGCTCAGCGCCAGACCGTCGAGGGAGGCCAACGCGATAATCGCTTCGCTGCCTTTGATTTCGATGCCGCAGATAATCATTTCAATCCCTTTTTCCGATGCTGGCGTGCAGGTTACAGCTCTAACTGGTTGGCGGTGATGCCAAACGCCGCGGCGATTTTCTCACGGGTCGCCCTGCGAGGCTTGGCGACGGTTTCTTGCTGGGCGAAGGCCGGCTGGGAAATGCCCATGCGCTTGGCCACTTCGTCCTGTGTAAGGCTGAGGTGTTCGCGCCAGGCGCGAATAGGCGTTGCACCGTCGACGATGCGACTGACCACCTCGTGGGGAATCAGATCGGGCTCGATCTTTTGCGCCACATACTGGGCGTAGGGGATGACCACGAACGCAGGGTTTCCCTCTGCGTCGTTGATGATTTGAACGTCAGTAGGTGCGTTCATCGCGTTTTTTGACCTCTTGAATACTGATCACTTTAATTGCGCCGTCCCAGTCGAACATAACCCGATAATTGCCCACACGCAGACGATAGGAGCAGTCATGACCAACCAGTGCTTTGACTTTGCCTACATCAGGCATGCCAGCCAGCACCGTGACGGCATCACGTACCTGGATCTGATGAGCGGAGTGCAATTTCAACAGTTGCTTAACGGCCTTTCGCGTCCAGTGGATGCTGTTCATAGGAGAATATAAGTCTTTTATAAGATTTGCCAATCTTTGCTTATATTTCGACAGCGTCCAACCAGCGAATCATGTCGGCATGGTGCCCGAATAGTATGGTTAGACAGTGGCGGGAGGGGCCTTGTAGTCTTAGTAAACCGATGTCGTAGGAAAAAGGGCCTTATCTAAGATTGAAAGCTGACAATAGCGCCAGCTTCCCACAGGCCATCAGGATTACTCCTGCCCGATCGATTCCAGAAACTCCGACCGCTCATCACTCATCCGCGCCACGCAATCATTCTGCGCAATGGTGAACGCCTTGCTGCCGCTGGTCGCCGGAAACGCCTCGACGGCGCAATCGGTGTCCCGGGTTTTCAGCCACTGTTGCTGGGCCGCCTTGAGCTTGGCGGTGATGTCGGTCAGTTGCGCCGGGTTCTTGCCGTAGCGCATCTGCATGCGCTCGGTCAGGCTTTTGTAGTTTTCGCTCAGCAGGTCTTCGGCAGTGGTTCTGCTGTAGGCCGAGCATTCCAGAGTCTGGATGTCGTTTTCGACGGCGTCGCAGGGGTTGTCGTCGGCCTCTTCAGCCGCCTGCGCGCCGGTCGCTATCAGTGCCAAAGCGAGGATGATCGATTTCATTGCGTCGCCGCCCCTAAATCCAGTTAAAAAACCCAGTGATGCAACGGATTCTGGCGCAAGCGGACGGGCTTGAACAGGTGGCTTATCCGGCCGGTGGACGGCCCTTTGTCGCGGATTGACGCTTTCGGCAATTCCCCTGTCGTTTTTGCACCCGGCTGCCAAGGCACCGAGGCATATGCTGGCCCCAAAGCGCCGGCACACGATTCGGCGCATGAATCGCTAATAGGGGACAGCCTGATGAGCCCAGCCGAATTGCACGCCGACAGCATCGTTATCGACGGGCTGATTATTGCCAAGTGGAACCGCGAGCTGTTTGAAGACATGCGCAAGGGCGGTCTGACCGCGGCCAACTGCACCGTGTCGGTGTGGGAGGGCTTCCAGGCCACCGTCAACAATATCGCCGCCAGTCAGAAGCTGATCCGCGAGAACAGCGACCTGGTGATTCCGGTGCGCACCACCGCCGACATCCGCAAGGCCAAGGAGCAGGGCAAGACCGGCATCCTGTTCGGCTTCCAGAATGCCCACGCCTTCGAAGACCAGATCGGCTATGTCGAGGTGTTCAAGCAGCTGGGCGTCGGTATCGTGCAGATGTGCTACAACACCCAGAACCTGGTCGGTACCGGTTGCTACGAACGTGACGGCGGCCTGTCGGGTTTCGGTCGCGAAATCGTCGCCGAGATGAACCGCGTCGGCGTGATGTGCGACCTGTCCCACGTCGGTTCCAAGACTTCCGAGGAAGTCATCCTCGAGTCGAAGAAACCGGTGTGCTACTCCCATTGCCTGCCGTCGGGCCTGAAAATCCACCCGCGCAACAAATCCGATGAAGAGCTTAAGTTCATTGCCGATCACGGCGGTTTCGTCGGCGTGACCATGTTCGCGCCGTTCCTGGCCAAGGGCATCGATTCGACCATCGACGATTACGCCGAAGCCATCGAATACACCATGAACATCGTCGGCGAAGACGCCATCGGCATCGGCACCGACTTCACCCAGGGCCATGGCCAGGACTTTTTCGAATACCTGACCCATGACAAGGGCTACGCCCGCCGCCTGACCAGCTTCGGCAAGATCATCAACCCGCTGGGCATCCGCACCGTCGGCGAGTTCCCGAACCTGACCGAAACCCTGCTCAAGCGCGGCCATTCCGAGCGCGTGGTGCGCAAGATCATGGGCGAGAACTGGGTCAGCGTCTTGAAAGATGTCTGGGGCGAATAAGCCGCCGCACTTCTGAATCCTTTCCTGCGGCCATCCGCGCCGCAGGCAACACCAAAATTTTTCTGGAGTTAAGTTTCCATGGCCAAGATCGCCCCGCAATTGCCTATCGAAGTCGACAGCGAGACCGGTGTCTGGACCTCCGACGCCCTGCCGATGCTGTACGTACCGCGGCACTTCTTCGTCAACAACCACATGGGCATCGAGGAAGTGCTGGGCGCCGACGCCTACGCCGACATCCTCTACAAGGCCGGCTACAAGTCCGCCTGGCACTGGTGTGAAAAAGAAGCCGAATGCCATGGCCTGGAAGGCGTCGCAGTGTTCGAGCACTACATGAAGCGCCTGTCGCAACGCGGCTGGGGCCTGTTCAAGATCCAGGACATCGACCTCGACAAAGGCACCGCCAGCGTCAAGCTCGAGCACTCCGCATTTGTCTACGTGTATGGCAAGGTCGGGCGCAAGGTCGACTACATGTTCACGGGCTGGTTTGCCGGGGCCATGGACCAGATCCTGCAAGCCCGTGGCAGCCAGATCCGCACGGTTGCCGAACAAGTCTACGGTGGCTCCGAAGAAGGCCACGACGACGGTTTATTCACCGTCAAGCCGTTGTAAGTCGAGGATCCCGCCATGGCTTTCGAAGCAATGTTCCAGCCGATCCAGATCGGCAAACTGACCATCCGCAACCGCGTGCTCAGCACCGCGCACGCCGAGGTCTACGCGACCGACGGCGGCATGACCACCGACCGGTACGTCAAGTATTACGAAGAGAAAGCCAAGGGCGGGATCGGCCTGGCGATTTGCGGCGGTTCCTCGGTGGTGGCCATCGACAGCCCGCAGGAGTGGTGGAGTTCGGTGAACCTCTCCACCGACCGCATCATTCCGCACTTCCAGAATCTCGCCGACGCCATGCACAAGCACGGCGCCAAGATCATGATCCAGATTACCCACATGGGTCGTCGCTCGCGTTGGGACGGCTTTAACTGGCCGACGCTGATGTCGCCCTCGGGCGTGCGCGAGCCGGTGCACCGTGCCACCTGCAAGACCATCGAGCCGGAAGAAATCTGGCGGGTGATCGGCAACTACGCGCAGGCAGCCCGCCGGGCCAAGGCCGGGGGCCTGGATGGCGTCGAACTGTCCGCTGTGCACCAGCACATGATCGACCAGTTCTGGAGCCCGCGCGTCAACAAACGTACCGATGAATGGGGCGGCAGTTTCGAGAATCGCATGCGCTTCGGCCTCGAAGTGCTCAAGGCCGTGCGGGCCGAAGTCGGGCCGGATTTCTGCGTCGGCATCCGCCTGTGCGGTGACGAGTTCCACCCGGACGGCTTGTCCCACGAGGACATGAAACAGATCGCCAAGTACTACGACGATACCGGCATGCTGGACTTCATCGGCGTCGTGGGTTCGGGTTGCGACACCCACAACACCCTGGCCAACGTGATTCCGAACATGAGTTATCCGCCGGAGCCGTTCCTGCACCTGGCGGCCGGTATCAAGGAAGTGGTCAAGGCGCCGGTGTTGCACGCGCAGAACATCAAGGACCCGAACCAGGCGACCCGTATCCTGGAAGGCGGTTACGTCGATATGGTCGGCATGACCCGCGCCCACATCGCCGACCCGCACCTGATCGCCAAGATCAAGATGGGCCAGATCGACCAGATCAAACAATGCGTCGGCGCCAACTACTGCATCGACCGGCAATACCAGGGCCTGGATGTGTTGTGCATCCAGAACGCCGCGACATCCCGCGAGTACATGGGCCTGCCGCACATCATCGAAAAGACCACGGGCGTGAAACGCAAGGTCGTGGTGGTCGGCGCCGGTCCTGCCGGGATGGAAGCCGCCCGTGTGGCCGCCGAGCGTGGCCACGACGTGACCTTGTTCGAGAAAAAGGAGTTCATCGGCGGGCAGATCACCACCGCGTCGAAAGCACCGCAACGGGACCAGATCGCCGGTATCACGCGCTGGTACCAGCTGGAGCTGGCACGCTTGAAAGTCGACCTGCGCCTGGGCGTGGCGGCCGATGCGCCGACCATTCTCGATCTGCGTCCGGACGTGGTGGTGCTCGCCGTCGGCGGTCATCCCTTCATCGAGCAGAACGAGCACTGGGGCGCGGCTGAAGGCCTGGTGGTCAGCAGCTGGGACATCCTCGACGGCAAGGTTGCGCCGGCCAAGAACGTGTTGGTCTACGACACCATTTGCGAGTTCACCGGCATGTCGACCGCCGATTTCCTCGCCGACAAAGGCAGCCAGGTCGAGATCGTCACCGACGACATCAAGCCCGGCGTGGCGATCGGCGGCACATCGTTCCCGACGTACTACCGCAGCATGTACCCGAAAGAAGTGATCATGACCGGCGACATGATGCTGGAGAAGGTCTACCGCGAAGGCGACAAGCTGATCGCGGTACTGGAAAACGAATACACCGGCGCCAAAGAGGAGCGGGTGGTGGACCAGGTGGTCATCGAAAACGGCGTGCGCCCGGACGAAGAGATCTACTACGCGATGAAGGAAGGTTCACGCAACAAGGGCCAGATCGACGTCGAAGCCCTGTTCGCGATCAAGCCGCAACCTTCGTTGAGCCAACCGGGCGACGGCTACTTGCTGTTCCGCATCGGCGACTGCGTGGCGCAGCGTAACGTGCACGCGGCGATCTACGACGCCCTGCGGCTGTGCAAGGATTTCTAAGAGCTTGTGGATAACCCTTGTAGGAGCGAGCTTGCTCGCGATGGACGTGAACGATGACGCGGGGAGTCTGTTTTAACGCGACGTTCTCAGGTTTTTCGCGAGCAAGCTCGCTCCTACACAGGGCATCGGGCAAGGCATCCAGGTAGTTTGGCCTGCAAGACCGTGCGGTCTTTGGGAGCTTCACCATGTTGAACACCCTTCTTCCAATCCTGTTGTTCGCTGCCCTGGGCCTGGCTGTCCTGGGCGCGTTGCGGCGGGTGGCTATGTGGCGCCGGGGCCGGGCTTCGAAAGTCGACCTGATCGGCGGCCTGTTCGCCATGCCCAAGCGCTACATGGTCGACTTGCACCATGTCGTCGCGCGGGACAAATACATTGCCAACACCCACGTGGCCACAGCCGGTGGTGCGGTGGCGTCCATTGTGCTGGCGATTCTGGTTCACGGTTTCGGCCTGCACAGCCGCATTCTCGGTGCTGCCCTGTTGATTGCCTCGGCGGTGATGTTCGTCGGCGCGATTTTCATGTACCTGCGTCGTCGCAACCCACCGGCTCGCCTGTCCAAAGGGCCATGGATGCGTCTGCCGAAAAGCCTGTTGGCATTCTCGGCGAGCTTCTTCCTGTTGACCCTGCCGGTCGCCGGCATCCTTCCGGAAAACTTCGGCGGTTGGGTGGTGGCGGCGATCCTCGGCGTCGGTGTGCTGTGGGGCGTATCGGAATTGTTTTTCGGCATGACCTGGGGCGGGCCGATGAAGCACGCCTTCGCCGGTGCTTTGCACCTGGCCTGGCACCGTCGCGCCGAGCGTTTTGGCGGCGGCCGTTCCACCGGTTTGAAACCGCTGGACCTGAACGATCCGAGCGCGCCGCTGGGCGTGGAAAAACCCAAGGATTTCACCTGGAACCAACTGCTCGGCTTCGACGCCTGCGTGCAGTGCGGTAAATGCGAAGCCGCGTGCCCGGCATTTGCCGCGGGCCAGCCGCTGAACCCGAAAAAACTGATCCAGGATATGGTGGTCGGCCTGGCCGGTGGCACCGACGCCAAGTTCGCCGGCAGCCCGTATCCCGGCAAAGCCATCGGCGAACACGCCGGTAACCCGCATCAACCGATCGTCAACGGCCTGGTGGACGCCGAAACCTTGTGGTCCTGCACCACCTGCCGCGCCTGCGTCGAAGAATGCCCGATGATGATCGAGCACGTCGATGCCATC
This sequence comes from Pseudomonas sp. VI4.1, assembly GCF_002029345.1. Lineage (NCBI taxonomy): Bacteria > Pseudomonadati > Pseudomonadota > Gammaproteobacteria > Pseudomonadales > Pseudomonadaceae > Pseudomonas > Pseudomonas sp. VI4.1. The sequence continues at coordinate 148,832 of NZ_MULM01000182.1, read as the reverse complement.
GTCGACATGCGTCGCCATCTGACCCTGGAAAAAGGCGCGACCCCGAACAAGGGCGCCGAAGTCCTGGAGAACCTGATCGCCACCGACAACCCGGGCGGCTTCGCCCCGGGCGGGCGGATGAACTGGGCGGCGGACTTGAACCTGAACCTGCTCAGCGAGAAGAAATCGGTCGACGTGCTGTTCTGGGTCGGCGACGGTGCCTTCGACATGCGCAACCAGCGCACCTTGCGCGCCTTCGTCAAAGTGCTGAAGGCGGCCAAGGTCGACTTCGCCGTACTGGGGCTCGAAGAGCGCGACAGCGGCGACGTGGCCCGCCGCCTGGGTGACGAAGCGACCTTCCAGTTGCTGGCCAAACGCAACATCCAGACCCTGGCCAAATACAGCTTCAACCGCATCGTGACCTGCGACCCGCACAGTTTCCACGTGCTGAAAAACGAGTACGGCGCCTTCGACGGCAACTACCTCGTGCAGCACCACAGCACCTACATGGCGGAGATCATTGGCGAAGGCGCCCTGAGCCTCGGCCAGCACAAAGGCAGCAGCGTGACCTATCACGACCCGTGCTACCTCGGCCGCTACAACGGCGAATACGAGGCGCCGCGTGAAGTGCTGCGCGCCCTCGGGATTGAGGTGAAAGAGATGCAACGCTCCGGTTTCCGCTCGCGCTGCTGCGGCGGTGGCGGCGGTGCGCCGATCACCGACATTCCGGGCAAGCAACGGATCCCCGACATGCGCATGGACGACATCCGCGAAACCGGCGCCGAACTGGTGGCCGTGGGTTGCCCGCAATGCACCGCGATGCTCGAAGGCGTGGTCGAACCCCGTCCGTTGATCAAGGACATCGCCGAACTGGTCGCCGATGCCTTGCTCGAAGACGGTGCCCCAAGCAAACCCATTGCGCCGGCCAAACGTGAAGAACCTGCGGAGGCCCACTGATGAGCGACATTATCCGCCGCGACCCACGCGCCGAATGGATTGCCCGCAACCGCCTGCATCCGCTGCATGCGGCGATGCAACCGGTGCAACACAGCTGGATGGGACCTAACGGCATCATCCGCAAGAATCCCCATGGCATCGGTTTTATCGGTCCCAACGGTATCAAGCGCATCGACCGCAGCGGCGCCCAGCAAGGCGGGGCGAGCAAACGCTCGGCCGCGGTTGAAGTGCAATTGCCGTTGCATCAGGTGCCTGCACCTGCGTTCTACATCAGCGTGGTGCCGGACATGGTCGGTGGCCGCTTGAGCAGCCATGACCGCGACCTGCTCGGCCTGGCGCATCAACTGGCCGGCAAGGACGGCGCGGTATTGGCCGTGGTCTTCGGTGAACACAAGGAAAATGCCTTCGCCACCGCGGGCGTCGATCGCTTGCTGGTGCTCGATGGCGATGAATTCAGCGGTTATGCACCGGAACAACGGGTCCAGGGCCTGCGGGCTGTGGATAACCAGTTCAGCCCGCGCCACTGGTTGCTGCCGGACAGTCGCACCGGTGGCGGCGAACTGGGTCGACGCTTTGCCGCAGCGCTTGGCGAACGCCCGGCCACTCGCATCTGGCAGGTCAAGGATCAGGCATGCATCGGCCGCGCCGGTGCCGGCCTGCAAGATCTGGCACGCCCGGTGGCGCGCTTGATTCTGGCCGCCGTCGAATGTGCCGAACCGGTCAGCGAAACCCGGCATGAGGCGCTGCCGGTGGAGTTATCCACAGCCATCGCGCGCAGTTTGTCGCGCATCGAGGATCTGGGCGCGGTGGCGGTGGACCCGGCGGCCATTCCGATGGCCGAAGCGGAATTCATTTTCTCCGGCGGCAACGGGGTCAAGGATTGGGCTCTGTTCCACCAGACCGCCGCCGCCCTTGGCGCTACCGAAGGCGCGTCCCGCGTGGCGGTGGACGATGGTTTCATGGCCCGCGACCGTCAGGTCGGCGCGTCCGGCACCTGGGTCACTGCGCGGGTCTACGTGGCGGTGGGGATTTCCGGGGCGATCCAACACCTGCAAGGCATCGGTGCCTGCGACAAGGTGGTGGCGATCAACCTCGACCCTGGCTGCGACATGATCAAACGGGCCGACCTGTCGGTGATCGGCGAGAGCGCCGAGATACTTCAAGCCTTGATCGCGGCGGTAGAGGCCTACCGCAACGAAGCCAAGCGCGATGCGGCTTAAGGGAAGGAAAGGGTTATGAGCACGAAAATCATCAGCCTGGTGTCCATCGGCGCCCACCCGACCTCCGGCCGGCCACGTCGCGCGGAGCAGGATGCGCGGGCGGTGGAACTGGGCTTGCAACTGGCTGGGGATAACTTGCAAGTGCTGCATGCCGGCGATGTTGCCGAACCTGCGCTGCGGGCGTATCTGGGCATGGGCCTGGAACAGCTGCATGTACTGGAGCAACCTGCAGGCGCCGATGCGCTGCCCGCATTGACCGCCTATTTGCGTGACGCCGGCGCTCAGGTCGTATTGACCGGCAGCCAGGCGGAAACCGGCGAAGGCTCGGGCATGCTGCCGTTCCTGCTGGCCGAAAGTCTTGGCTGGCCGCTGGTGGTGGGGCTGGCCCAGGTTGAATCCATCGACGGCAGTTCGGCCCTGGTGCTGCAAGCCTTGCCCCGGGGTCAGCGTCGTCGGTTGAAAGTGCGGTTGCCGTTTCTCGCCACTGTGGATAACGCCGCGCCGAAGCCTCGGCAGAGCGCCTACGGCCCGGCTCGGCGTGGCGTGTTGCAGGCCGACGAAGTTGAAGTGGTCGATGATGAGTTACTGGCTGTTGCGACGCTGCAACCGGCCAAGCCACGGCCCAAGCGCTTGAAGGTGATCAAGGCCAAGAGCGGCGCGGACCGGATGAAGGCGGCCACGGCCAAGGCCAGTGGCGGCGGTGGGCAGGTGCTCAAAGGGCTGAGTCCCGAGGCGGGGGCTGAGGCCATTCTCAAGCTGCTGATCGAAGAAGGCGTGGTCCGCTAGCGTTGAGCTTCAACAGCAACAACCAGATATATAAGCATCCCTTCGGCGCGTTGTAGCGTCTGCAGCGTCCGTGTAAAAACGGACGTTCGATGTCCTGTGGAGTCAGGTAAATGGCAGTTGAATTTCGTTCGGCCGTGCGTGCGGACGCGCGGGAAATAGCCCGTTTGTTTCAGATCACATCAGAGGGGGCTGCGGATTACATCTGGAGCCAATTGGCGCAGCCCGGTCAGGAACTGCTGGATGTCGGCGCCATTCGATATGCCCGCGACGACGTGGACTTCTCCTGGCAGAACTGCCTTATCGCCGAGTCGAACGACCAGGTCATTGGCATGATGCACAGCTACGTGATGCGTCACGATCCGCTGGCGGAGCCGACCACGGACCCGGTCCTGGCGCCCTACGCGACGATGGAAATCCCCGACACCCTCTACATTTCCAGCCTGGCGCTGCATGAGGGCTGGCGCAACCAGGGGTTGGGCAAGCAATTTCTCGCCTATGCCTACGACCGTGCCAACCAGCTCGGCCTCAATGGCTTGAGCCTGATCGATTACGCCGCGAACACCGGCGCCCGCCGATTTTATGAGCGACATGGCTTTCGTATCGTCGATACCTGCCAGATAACGCCGCATCCGCTGATTCGGGTGACGGGTGAGGCCTATCTGATGTATCGGCCGTAGGATGGGGGGTGCGGCTCCTCTTCGTCGGGTTTGCGGGTGATCCTAGCAGAACTGCTAGTGTCGGTTTTACGGGTGGTTTGTTACGTTGCTGGACAGTTAATGCCCGCTTACCCTGAGCGGGGTGATCGCCGGTTCACCCGCGAATTTGCTGTAACACTGCGGGTCCATTACGCCAGCAAAAGGACGCTGCCGATGCCCGCTCTTCGTCAAACCCGAGGTCTTGTCCGCTCTCCTGCGGCGGCCTTTTCGCGAACCCTGTTGCTGGCGCCTGATCTGCAACAGACCATTCTCGCGGAACTCGACTGCACGGGTCCGAACCGTCTTGGCTATACCCCCTATGGTTCCCGGAGCAACCTGCTTGCAGCGCAAAGCAGCCTTGGCTTCAGTGGGCAGCCCATGGAGCGGCCAACGGGCTGGTATCACCTGGGCAATGGCCACCGTGTGTATAACCCGGTGTTGATGCGCTTTCATAGCCCGGACCGGTTGAGTCCGTTTGGTCGTGGCGGGCTGAATCCCTATGTCTATTGTTCGGGCTCCCCCATCAATCGAGTCGATCCATCGGGTAAATCCTGGCTGTCAGTGCTTGGGAGTGTTGTAGGTTCCGGGTTGAACCTGATTTTCGCGGGTGCAGCGGTCAATAGGGCCGCAGCGGCAATCGTCAGTAACACCACTCCAGCTTGGCTTACGCGGGTTGGTAATACGCTCAGTTTTTGGGGGGGCGCCACAGGCCTGCCAGCTCGTACTGTGGGAATACCTGAAGCGTTGGCCCAGGCGATGCCAAGCACTTCGAGATCACTGGTATCGAACGCGGGCACGATTCTTAGCCAGGTATCCACCGGTGCGGGTGCTGTCATGCAGAATTTCACTAGCGCCAGTCAATGGATCACGAGCGCTCGCGCCAATGGGCAGTCGACATGGCGCGTGTTGTGGGAAGCAAGCAAGGAGGCAAGCGGATGGAACCTGGTCCGCAGACAAGCGCCTGGTCGAGTCCCGGTCAGAATGCCAGACGTGCCTTTGAGCCGAGTCGGGGCGGAATCCGCAGGCACTGTCAATCAGCCAGTAGTGAGCGCTGACCGGGTGGTTGCTGTCCCTTCAATACGTCGATAGAGCTAGTTATCCCAGTGGCGCGCTTTACTTGCCCACAATCTCTGTTAGCGCTTCTGTGGATAACCTGTTCGCCCCTGGCTCCAGCCTATGTAAACCAAGCCCTGCAGCCCGTCGTACAAAAAACACTCAGCCTAACTCACGGTTTTTTCGAGCTTTTTCCAGAGGATAAGTTTGTCGGCGAGCCAATACTTGCCCCCAATCTCTGTTGGCGCTTCTGTGGATAAGATGTTTGCTGTCGGCTACAGGCTATATAAACCGGGCTTCTCAGACGTCTGATTAAAAAACAGCCAAATCAGCGTTTTATGCTTGAATACTATGCGCAAACCCCGATTTATCGCGGGTTTGCGTGGTTTTCCACAGATCGGCCATAGTTGCCCCCAAAGTCTGTTGGCGCTTCTGTGGATAAGGTGTTCGCCATCCTCTGGGGGCCAGGTAACCCGTGGCTTACAGGCTTTAGATCAAAAAATAACCAATTATCGCCAGGAACCCTGTATCCAGATAAGTCACGGTTTTTCTTCGCATTCTGTGAATAAAATTTCCACCAATTGCACACTTGTCCCCATTAGCTGTGGGTGGAGTTGTGGATAACTTGTTCGCCAAACCCTGCAAGCCACGATCAGCATAGGCCTGAACGCAATAGATCAGATTTCATACAGTTCTAAGGCATGTGTTGATTCAAACCGGTCACCTGTTCGCTTACACGGCACAAGGACAGCTGGCAATAATCCACATCCGGTTCAAGGAGAGCGCGCGATGGATAACCTCAACGTACCCGGATCGGGTGTTGAATGGTTATGTGAAGGTGCGGTGGGTGGGGGAGAGCATTATCGAGGAGTTTGTGGGGAGGAGGGGCGTGCGGTGGTCTTCAAAGTAAAGTAGTGAATGTGCCGGCCTCGTCGCGAGCAAGCTCACACACAGGGGATTGGTGGTGTCACAAATATTGTGAACGACTTCAATTCCTGTGGGAGCGAGCTAGCTCGCGATGTTTTTGCAGTTAGCCCTGAACCGGGACGCCTTTGAGGTAAGGCGCAGGCTCGGCCCCGAGGTTGTTCAGCAGGCGCTCGCTGTACCAGTCGACAAAATTCACCACACCAAACTCATAGGTCTTGGAATAAGGCCCAGGCTGGTACGCCGTGGAGTTGATCCCGCGCTGGTTCTCTTCCGCCAGGCGACGGTCCTGGTCGTTGGTTGCATCCCAGACCTGGCGCATGCGCTCCACGTCATAGTCCACGCCTTCGACCGCGTCCTTGTGCACGACCCACTTGGTGGTGACCATGGTTTCCTGGGCGCTGATCGGCCACACCGTGAAGACGATGATGTGGTCGCCCATGCAGTGGTTCCACGAATGTGGCAAATGCAGGATGCGCATCGAGCCCAGGTCCGGGTTCTTGATGCGACCCATGAGTTTGGCGCAGCCCTGCTTGCCGTCCAGGGTCATCGACACGGTGCCCTTGAGCAGCGGCATGCGCACGATGCGGTTACGCAAGCCGAAGCTGGCGTGGGCGTAAGGAATCTTCTCGGCTTCCCAGGCGGCGGCGGAGGCGGCTACGTGGTCCTTGAACGCCTGGTCGGCCCGCGGGTCGGTGACGTCGTCCCATTCCAGCAAGGTTTTGAGCAGTTCCGGGTGCGAGGCGTTGCAGTGGTAGCACTCGCGGTTGTTCTCCAGCACAAGCTTCCAGTTGGCCTTTTCCATCAAGGTGGTGGTAATCGCCACCTTGGTGTTCTCCATGTCGTACGGTTCCATGTAATGGTTCAGCGTCGCCAGGAAGTCATCGATGGCTGGCGGGTTCTCCGCCAGGCTGATGAAGATGTAGCCGCCGGCGGTCTTCACGCTCACCGGTTTGAGGCCGTATTGCTTCATGTCGAAGTCGGCGCCCATTTCGGTACCGGCGAACAGCAGCCGACCGTCCAGCTCGTATGTCCACTGGTGGTAGTGGCAGACCAGCTTGGCGACCTTGCCCTTTTCACTGGTGCACAGCCGCGAACCACGGTGGCGACAGACGTTGTGGAATGCATGCACCACACCTTCGGCGCCGCGGATCACGATGATCGGGTTCTTGCCGATTTGCAGGGTCAGGTAGTTGCCCTTGGCCGGGATCTCGCAGGTCATGCCGGCGATCAACCACTCTTTCTGGAAGATTTCCTGCATGTCGATATCAAACAGCCGCTCGTCAGAGTAAAACGGCTGCGGCAGCGAAAAAGTGCGCTCGCGCTCCTGCAGCATTTGCGCGGTGGCCTTGCGTGCGGGTTCCAGCGGATCGCCCAGGCTGATTTTTGCGGTGACGTCCATCGATTTGATCCTCATGGCCATTCTGTGTGGCCGGCGAATAGTGGCTGATACGGTTGCTACGCAAGACACAAACAGTATTTATCTGTTGAGGCGAGTGTGGGGCCGGCGCTGCCCGGAACCTTATCCATGGGCGACATGGCCCAATCTGTTCCCGACGCGCAACCCCCGGTAGTTGGGGGCTGGTCGCGATAAGTATGTGAATGTCGCAGATAGGTAAATGGGTGGTTCGCGGTATACGCAGAATCGCCAACATAAGGCCGACCATCGGCGGTGGAGAACAGCATGTCCAACAGCTTCCTGAATCCGGTAACCACCCAGACCTGGGCCAATGGTCGACATATCGTCCGTTGCGTCAAAGTCATCCAGGAAACCTGGGATGTGCGCACCTTCTGCTTCATGGCCGACCAGCCGATCCTGTTCTTCTTCAAACCGGGGCAGTTCGTCACCCTGGAGCTGGAAATCGAAGGCGTGCCGATCATGCGCTCCTACACCATCTCCAGCTCGCCGTCGGTGCCGTACAGTTTTTCGGTGACCATCAAGCGCGTGCCGGGCGGCAAGGTCTCCAACTGGTTGCACGACACCCTGCATGAAGGCCAGGAACTGGCGGTGCACGGACCGGTCGGGCTGTTCAACGCGATGGACTTCACTGCGCCGAAAGTGCTGTACCTCAGTGGCGGCGTCGGCATCACGCCCGTCATGTCCATGGCGCGCTGGTTCTACGACACCAACGGCAACGTCGACATGGTGTTTATCCACAGCGCCCGTTCGCCCAAAGACATCATTTATCACCGCGAGCTGGAACACATGGCGTCGCGGATCGACAACTTCAGCCTGCACCTGATCTGCGAGAAGCATGGCCTGGGTGAGCCATGGGCCGGTTATCGCGGTTACCTGAACCAGAAGATGCTCGAGTTGATGGCGCCGGATTTCCTTGAGCGCGAAGTGTTCTGCTGCGGCCCGACGCCGTACATGAACGCGGTGAAACGCATGCTCGAATCGATCGGTTTCGACATGTCGCGTTATCACGAAGAATCCTTCGGCGCGACGCCACCGGAAGCCCGCGCCGATGCGGTGGAGCAGGCCGAAATCGCCGCGGACGCACCGGACATCGACGTGGCGGATTTGCATCAGGTGGAGTTCACCGCGTCCGGCAAGAGCATTCGCGTGGCACCGGGGGAAACCGTGCACGCCGCTGCTGCCAAGTTGGGCCTGTTGATTCCGAAAGCCTGCGGCATGGGGATTTGCGGGACGTGCAAGGTGTTGAAACTGGGTGGCGAGGTCGAAATGGACCACAACGGCGGGATCACCGAGGAAGACGAAGCGGAAGGGTTCATTCTTTCGTGCTGCAGCGTGCCGAAGGGCGACGTGCGGATCGAGTTCTAATACACCACACAACCTGTGGGAGATTCTATGTTGCAGGGGAACCCTGCAACCTTAAATTCGGCTGGTATTCGCTTTGGTTTTTCATGAGTGCGAATGCCACCCGGCACAGCTTGCGGGCGAGGATGACCAGGGCTTGGGTTTTTGCCAAGCCTCAAGCCTTGCAGCGCCCATGAAGACGCCTTCGCCGGCAAGCCGGCTCCTACACAGGGTTGCGTGTCGTGACGAAGGTTAGCGGGACATCACTTCGCGAATGTCCGCCGCCAGCTCCCGCACGCGTTCTTCTTCAGTGTCCCACGAGCACATGAAGCGGGCGCCGCCGTTGCCGATGAAGGTGTAGAAACGCCAGCCCTTGGCGGTCAGCGCGGCAATGGCCGGTTCCGACAGTTGCAGGAATACGCCATTGGCCTGCACCGGGAACATCAGTTCCACGCCCGGAATGTCGCTGACCAGTTCCGCCAGCAATTGGGCGCAGTGGTTGGCGTGGCGGGCGTATTTGAGCCAGGCGTCGTTTTCCAGGATCCCGACCCACGGGGCCGAGAGAAAGCGCATTTTCGACGCCAGCTGGCCGGCCTGTTTGCAGCGGTAGTCGAAGTCTTCGGCCAGTTTGTGATTGAAGAACAGGATGGCCTCGCCGACCGCCATGCCGTTTTTCGTACCGCCAAAGCACAACACGTCGACACCGGCCTTCCAGGTCAGGTCGGCGGGTGAGCAACCGAGGAATGCGCAGGCATTGGAGAAGCGCGCGCCGTCCATGTGCAGGTTCAGGCCCAGTTCTTTGCAGGTGGCGCTGATGGCGCGGATTTCTTCGGGGGTGTAGATGCTGCCGACTTCAGTGGCCTGGGTCAGGGTCACCACGCGCGGTTTGGGGTAGTGGATGTCCTGGCGCTTGAGGGCGACTTCGCGGATCGATTCCGGGGTCAGCTTGCCGTTTTCGGTACGGGCGACGAGCAATTTTGAACCGTTGGAAAAGAACTCCGGTGCGCCGCATTCGTCGGTTTCGACGTGGGCGGTTTCCGAGCAGATCACGCTGTGGTAACTCTGGCACAGCGACGACAGGGCCAGGGAGTTGGCGGCGGTGCCGTTGAAGGCGAAAAACACTTCGCAGTCGGTTTCGAACAGTTTGCGAAATTGATCGGCCGCGCGGGCGGTCCATTCATCGTCGCCATACGCGCGCTGGTGGCCGTGGTTGGCCTGTTCCATGGCAGCCCAGGCTTCAGGGCAGATACCGGAGTAGTTGTCGCTGGCGAATTGTTGGCTCTTGTCGGTCATGGCCGGCTTCCGTGAACGAGGCTCTTATGATGAAGAGCTTCGTGGTCAATGATGGTGCGTACTTTACCGAAGGTCGTTCGGGGAGCACACGGGATCTTTCTGTAAGAAAAATACAGGGCAATTATGCACATGACTCAACGGGACGGGGCACTGGATCTGCTGAAGTGGCTGGCGCTATTGAGCATGGTGCTCGATCACCTGCGATATGTCGGTTATTCCGTCGATATCCTGTATGTGCCCGGCAGGCTGGCGTTCCCGTGGTTCTGTCTGGCGATGGCGGCCAATCTGTCGCGCGCCCCAAGCTCCACCACCGACGGCCAGTGGCGTTATCTGGGGTGGTTGCTGCTGTTCAGTGCCATCAGTGAGATTCCCTACCGGCTGTTCATCCCTGATCCCGACACCTTCAATGTATTGCCCACGCTGGCACTGGGCCTGGTGGTGGCGCGTGGCTGGCAGCAACCGCTCGTGCAATCGCGACTGCTGGCGGTCGCTGCCGTGGTGTTGGCGGCACTGTTCCCGGAACGACTGATGTTCGGTTTTTTCGGGGTGTTGTTGCCGTGGGTAATGTTGCTGGTGATCCGGCGGCCCTGGTATTTGAGCTTGTTGCCGGGGCTGGTGTGCCTGGCGGCCAATCAGTGGGAGGTGCTGTATTACTCGGCCCGGCTCGGCAATGGTACTGCCATTCTGGGCATCGCCGTTTGTCTGGTCGCGCCATTGCTGGGGCTGGTCTTGTTGCGACATGCCGGGCATTTCAAGCCGCCACCGATGCGGCGTTGGGCGTATGCCTTGTATCCACTGCATTTTCTATTGCTGCTACTCATCCGCAAGCTCGCCGCTTAACCCTGTAGGAGCTGGCTTGCCAGCGAAAGCGGTGTGTCAGTCGACACATGTACTAACTGACACACCGCCTTCGCTGGCAAGCCAGCTCCTACGGGGGGCTCTGCTGAATTGGAGATCGTGTTCAGTGTGCCATTTCGGGCCATGTCGTAAACGCACCTTTGCGTGGCGTCCGTAGGCATTTGGCCTGTCTGCGCCGGTCATACCATCGCATTCAAAGGGCACTGCCGAAAGGTACGTGCCTCACCGAGACGAATGGCGCACCACCGCCGCTGGGAGAGACGCGATGTTCAGCAAGCAAGACCAGATCAAAGGCTACGACGATGCACTGCTGGCGGCGATGGATGCCGAGGAGCAACGCCAGGAAGATCACATCGAGCTGATCGCGTCAGAGAACTACACCAGCAAACGTGTCATGCAAGCGCAAGGCAGCGGCCTGACCAACAAATACGCCGAAGGCTATCCGGGCAAGCGCTACTACGGTGGCTGCGAACATGTCGACAAGGTCGAGCAACTGGCCATCGACCGCGCCAAGCAACTGTTCGGTGCCGACTACGCCAACGTGCAGCCGCACTCCGGCAGCCAGGCCAACGCCGCGGTATTCCTGGCGCTGCTGCAGGCCGGCGACACCGTGCTGGGCATGAGCCTGGCCCACGGCGGTCACCTGACCCACGGGGCCAAGGTCAGCTTCTCCGGCAAGCTCTATAACGCGGTGCAATACGGCATCGACACCGCCACCGGCCTGATCGATTACGACGAAGTCGAGCGCATGGCGGTCGAGCACCAGCCGAAAATGATCATCGCCGGGTTCTCCGCTTACTCGAAGACCCTGGACTTCCCGCGCTTCCGGCAGATCGCTGACAAAGTCGGCGCTTATCTGTTTGTCGACATGGCCCACGTAGCCGGCCTGGTCGCTGCCGGCCTGTACCCGAACCCGCTGCCGTACGCCGACGTGGTCACCACCACCACCCACAAGACCCTGCGCGGTCCACGTGGCGGCCTGATCCTGGCCAAGGCCAACGAAGCGCTGGAAAAGAAACTCAACGCTGCCGTGTTCCCCGGCGGCCAGGGCGGCCCGCTGATGCACGTGATCGCCGGTAAGGCGGTGTGCTTCAAGGAAGCGCTGGAACCTGGTTTCAAGGCCTACCAACAACAAGTGATCGACAACGCCCAGGCCATGGCCGGCGTATTTATCAAACGCGGCTACGATGTAGTGTCCGGCGGTACCGATAACCACCTGTTCCTGGTCAGCCTGATCCGTCAGGGCCTCACCGGCAAAGAGGCGGATGCAGCACTCGGTCGCGCCCACATCACCGTGAACAAGAACGCCGTGCCGAACGATCCACAGTCGCCGTTCGTGACCTCCGGCCTGCGCATCGGCACCCCGGCGGTGACCACTCGCGGCTTTAAGGTAGCGCAGTGCACGGAGCTGGCCGGCTGGATCTGCGACATCCTCGACAACCTCGGCGACGCCGATGTCGAGGCCAATGTCGCCCAGCAAGTGTCGGCCCTGTGCGCGGACTTCCCGGTTTATCGCTGAGCGCGGTTTTGGAGTAAATGACTATGCAACGCTATTCAGGCTTCGGCCTCTTCAAACACTCCCTCAGCCATCACGAAAACTGGCAGCGCATGTGGCGTACGCCGACCCCGAAAAAGGTCTATGACGTGGTCATCGTCGGCGGTGGCGGGCATGGTCTGGCGACCGCCTACTACTTGGCCAAGGAACACGGCATCACCAATGTGGCCGTGGTCGAGAAAGGCTGGCTGGGCGGCGGTAACACCGCGCGCAACACCACCATCGTGCGCTCCAACTACCTGTGGGACGAGTCGGCGCACCTGTACGAACACGCGATGAAACTGTGGGAAGGCCTGTCCCAGGACCTGAACTACAACGTGATGTTCTCCCAGCGCGGCGTTTACAACCTTTGCCACACCCTGCAGGACATTCGTGATTCCGAGCGTCGGGTCAGCGCCAACCGCCTCAACGGCGTCGACGGCGAACTGCTCGACGCCAAGCAAGTGGCTGACGAGATTCCGTACCTCGACTGCTCGAAAAACACCCGCTACCCGGTAATGGGCGCCACCGTCCAGCGTCGCGGCGGCGTGGCCCGTCACGATGCCGTGGCCTGGGGCTTTGCCCGTGCCGCTGACGCCTTGGGCGTCGACCTGATCCAGCAGACTGAAGTGATCGGTTTCCGCAAGGAAAACGGCGTGTGCATCGGCGTTGAAACCAACAAGGGCTTCATCGGCGCCAAGCGCGTCGGCGTGGTCACTGCCGGTAACTCCGGGCACATGGCCAAGCTCGCCGGTTTCCGCCTGCCGATCGAATCCCACCCGCTGCAAGCGCTGGTGTCCGAGCCGATCAAGCCGATTATCGACAGCGTGATCATGTCCAACGCCGTACACGGTTACATCAGCCAGTCCGACAAGGGCGACCTGGTGATCGGCGCCGGTATCGACGGCTACAACGGCTACGGCCAGCGTGGTTCGTACCCGGTGATCGAACACACCATCCAGGCCATCGTCGAGATGTTCCCGGTGTTGTCCCGCGTGCGCATGAACCGGCAGTGGGGCGGCATCGTCGATACCACGCCGGATGCCTGCCCGATCATCTCGAAAACCCCGGTACCGAACATGTTCTTCAACTGCGGTTGGGGCACCGGCGGCTTCAAGGCGACACCGGGCTCGGGCAACGTGTTTGCCGCGAGCCTGGCCAAGGGTGAAATGCACCCATTGGCTGCACCTTTCTCCATCGACCGTTTCCACAACGGTGCGTTGATCGACGAACACGGCGCTGCAGCAGTCGCCCACTAACAGGAGAAATCCCTATGTTGCATATCTTCTGTCCTCACTGTGGCGAACTGCGCTCCGAAGAGGAATTCCACGCTTCCGGCCAGGCGCACATCCCGCGTCCACTGGACCCGGCCAGCTGCACCGACGAGGAGTGGGGCGACTACATGTTCTTCCGCGATAACCCTCGCGGTCTGCACCACGAGCTGTGGGATCACGTCGCCGGTTGCCGTCAGTATTTCAACGCCACCCGCGACACCGTGACCTACGAGATTCTCGAAACCTACAAGATCGGCACCAAGCCACAATTCACCGACAAGACCGACAGCCCGAAAGCGGCCGCCACGGCTCTGGGAGAGAAGGTATGAGCCAGATCAATCGCCTGTCCAACGGCGGACGGATCGACCGCAACAAAGTGCTGAGCTTCACCTTCAACGGCCAGAGCTACAAAGGTTTTGAAGGCGACTCCCTGGCTGCCGCCCTGATCGCCAACGGTGTGGATATCATCGGCCGCAGCTTCAAGTATTCGCGTCCGCGCGGCATCTTCGCCGCCGGTGCCGAAGAGCCGAACGCGGTGCTGCAGATCGGCGCCACCGAAGCCACCCAGATTCCCAACGTGCGCGCCACGCAACAGGCGCTGTATCAAGGCCTGGTCGCCACCAGCACCAACGGCTGGCCGAGCGTGAACAACGACATGATGGGGATTCTCGGCAAGGTCGGCGGCAAGCTGATGCCGCCGGGCTTCTACTACAAAACCTTCATGTACCCGCAATCGTTCTGGATGACTTACGAGAAGTACATCCGCAAGGCCGCAGGCTTGGGTCGCTCGCCGACCGAGAACGATCCGGACACCTACGACTACATGAACCAGCACTGCGACGTGCTGATCGTCGGCGGTGGCCCTGCCGGCCTGGCCGCTGCACTGGCGGCTGCCCGCAGCGGCGCCCGGGTGATTCTGGCGGATGAACAGGAAGAGTTCGGCGGCAGCCTGCTCGATTCCCGCGAAAGCCTCGACGGCAAGCCTGCCACCGAGTGGGTCGCCAGCGTCATTGCCGAACTCAAGGACACCCCGGACGTGCTGCTGTTGCCGCGCGCCACGGTCAACGGTTACCACGACCATAACTTCCTGACCATTCACGAGCGCCTGACCGATCACCTCGGCGATCGCGCACCGATTGGCCAGGTGCGTCAGCGCATCCACCGGGTTCGCGCCAAGCGTGTGGTGCTGGCGACCGGCACTCACGAGCGCCCACTGGTTTACGGTAACAACGACGTGCCGGGCAACATGCTCGCCGGCGCAGTGTCGACTTACATCCGTCGTTACGGTGTGGCACCGGGCAAAAAACTGGTGCTGTCGACCAACAACGACCACGCTTACCGCGTTGCCCTGGATTGGCTCGATGCCGGCCTGCAAGTGGTGGCCATCGCCGATGCCCGCAGCAATCCGCGCGGCGCCTTGGTTGAAGAAGCTCGTGCCAAAGGCATCCGCATCCTGACCGGCAGTGCCGTGATCGAGGCTCGCGGCACCAAGCGCGTGACTGCAGCTCGCGTTGCCGCGATCGACGTCAAGGCGCACGCCGTGACCAGCCCGGGTGAATGGCTCGAATGCGACCTGGTTGCCAGTTCCGGCGGTTACAGCCCGGTGGTTCACCTGGCCTCGCACCTGGGCGGCAAGCCGATCTGGCGCGACGACATCCTCGGTTTCGTCCCGGGCGAAGCGCCGCAGAAACGCGTGTGTGTCGGTGGCATCAACGGCGTCTACGGCCTCGGCGATTCCCTGGCCGATGGTTTCGAGGGTGGCGCTCGCGCGGCCAGCGAAGCCGGCTTCAGTGTGGTCGAAGGCACCTTGCCCAAAGCCCTGGGCCGTGTCGAAGAACCGACGCTGGCGCTGTTCCAGGTGCCTCATGAAAAGAACTCTGCACGAGCGCCGAAGCAATTCGTCGACTTCCAGAACGACGTCACCGCTGGTGGCATCGAGCTGGCGACCCGCGAAGGTTTCGAATCGGTCGAGCACGTCAAACGCTACACCGCACTGGGCTTCGGCACCGACCAGGGCAAGCTGGGCAACGTCAACGGCCTGGCCATCGCCGCCCGTTCGCTGAACGTGACCATCCCGCAGATGGGCACCACCATGTTCCGTCCGAACTACACGCCGGTGACCTTCGGCGCCGTGGCCGGTCGTCACTGTGGGCACATCTTCGAGCCGGTGCGCTTCACTGCGCTGCATCACTGGCACGTGAAGAATGGCGCCGAGTTCGAAGACGTCGGGCAGTGGAAACGTCCGTGGTACTTCCCGAAAAACGGTGAAGACCTGCACACCGCGGTCAAGCGCGAATGCAAAGCCGTGCGCGACAGCGTCGGCCTGCTGGACGCTTCGACCCTGGGCAAGATCGACATCCAGGGCCCGGATTCCCGTGAGTTCCTCAACCGCATCTACACCAACGCCTGGACCAAGCTCGACGTGGGCAAGGCGCGCTACGGCCTGATGTGCAAAGAAGACGGCATGGTGTTCGACGACGGCGTAACCGCCTGTCTCGCCGACAACCACTTCGTGATGACCACCACCACCGGCGGCGCTGCGCGCGTGCTGCAATGGCTGGAAATCTACCACCAGACCGAATGGCCAGACCTGAAGGTGTACTTCACGTCCGTGACGGATCACTGGGCAACCATGACCCTGTCCGGGCCGAACAGCCGCAAGCTGCTGGGCGAAGTCACCGACATCGATATCAGCAACGAAGCCTTCCCGTTCATGACCTGGAAAGAAGGCCTGGTCGGCGGTGTGCCGGCGCGGGTATTCCGGATTTCGTTTACCGGTGAGCTGTCGTACGAAGTCAACGTGCAAGCCGACTACGCCATGGGCGTGCTGGAAAAAATTGTCGATGCTGGCAAGAAGTACAACCTGACCCCGTACGGCACCGAAACCATGCACGTGCTGCGGGCCGAGAAGGGCTTCATCATCGTCGGTCAGGATACTGACAGCTCGATGACCCCGGACGACCTGAACATGGGCTGGTGTGTCGGTCGCACCAAACCGTTCTCCTGGATTGGCCAGCGTGGCATGAACCGCGAAGACTGCGTGCGTGATCAGCGCAAGCAGCTGGTGGGCCTGAAGCCGATCGATCCGACCAAATGGCTGCCAGAGGGTGCGCAGTTGGTGTTCAACACCAAGCAAACCATCCCGATGACCATGGTTGGTCACGTGACTTCCAGTTACCTGCACAACTCCCTCGGCTATTCGTTTGCCATGGGCGTGGTCAAGGGCGGCTTGAAGCGCATGGGTGAGCGAGTGTTCGCACCGCTGGCCGACGGCAGCGTGATCGAGGCGGAAATCGTTTCTTCGGTGTTCTTCGATCCAAAGGGTGATCGCCAGAACGTGTGATGATCTCGATTCCTGTGGTGGGCTGGCTGGCGCTTTCGCGAGCAAGCCCGCTCCCACAGGGGAGCGCGGTCAAATGTGGGAGCGGGCTTGCTCGCGAAGGCGGTAGTTCAGCCACCCCAAGGCTAGAACCAACAGAATTCAGGAACAGGTGCTTTATGACCGCAGCCAATGTGTACCAACAACGCCCAACCACTGGGGCCAAGGCCGAGTCGTCGCTGCATCATGCCGACCTCGCCAGCCTGGTGGGCAAGGGCCGTAAAAGCGCCGGCGTGATCGTGCGCGAGAAAAAACTGCTCGGCCACCTGACCATTCGTGGCGACGGCCACGATGCGGCCTTCGCCGCGGGCGTGCAAAAAGCCTTGGGCATCGAATTGCCAGGTGCGCTGACCGTCATCGTCAAAGGCGAAACCAGCCTGCAATGGATGGGGCCGGATGAATGGTTGCTGATCGTGCCGACTGGCGAAGAATTCGCCGTCGAGCAAAAACTGCGTAAAGCGCTGGGCGACCTGCACATCGCCATCGTCAACGTCAGCGGCGGCCAGCAGCTCCTCGAACTGAGCGGCCCGAACGTGCGCCAGGTACTGATGAAATCCACCAGCTACGACGTGCACCCCAACAGCTTTCCGGTAGGCAAGGCGGTGGGCACGGTGTTTGCCAAGTCGCAACTGATGATCCGTCACACCGCCGAAGACACCTGGGAACTGCTGATCCGTCGCAGCTTCTCGGATTACTGGTGGTTGTGGTTGCAGGATGCTTCGGCCGAGTACGGGCTTAGCGTCCAGGCCTGAGATCGCCTTCGCTGGCAAGCCAGCTCCTACAGTGGACCGTGTTGTTCCGGATTTTCACGGATGACATCAAACCTGTAGGAGCCGGCTTGCCGGCGATCAACCGCGCAGCGGTTGCCCCATAACAACAGGAGTCACCGCACTATGAGCCGCGCCCCAGACACATGGATTCTGACCGCCGACTGCCCAAGCGTGCTCGGCACCGTGGACGCGGTGACCCGCTTTCTGTTCGAGCAGGGCTGCTACGTCACCGAACACCATTCCTTCGATGATCGGCTCTCGGGCCGTTTCTTCATTCGCGTGGAATTTCGCCAGCCCGACGGCTTCGACGAACAGTCGTTCCGCGCCGGCCTGGAAGAACGTGGCCAAGCCTTCGGCATGATCTTCGAACTGACCGCGCCGAACTACCGGCCGAAAGTGGTGATCATGGTCTCCAAGGCCGATCACTGCCTCAATGACTTGCTCTACCGCCAGCGCATCGGCCAGTTGTCCATGGACGTGGCCGCCGTGGTCTCTAATCACCCGGACCTCAAGCCGTTGGCCGACTGGCACCAGATTCCCTACCACCATTTCCCGCTGGACCCGAACGACAAGCCGTCCCAGGAGCGCCAGGTCTGGCAAGTGATCGAAGAGTCCGGCGCCGAGCTGGTCATTCTTGCCCGCTACATGCAGGTCCTGTCGCCAGAGCTGTGCCGCAAACTCGACGGCAAGGCGATCAACATTCATCACTCCCTGCTGCCGGGTTTCAAGGGCGCCAAGCCGTATCACCAGGCCTACAACAAGGGCGTGAAACTGGTCGGCGCCACGGCGCACTACATCAACAACGACCTGGACGAAGGCCCGATCATCGCCCAGGGCGTGGAGGCGGTGGACCACAGTCATTACCCCGAAGATCTGATCGCCAAGGGGCGGGATATCGAAGGGCTGACCTTGGCGCGGGCCGTGGGTTATCACATTGAACGAAGGGTCTTCTTGAACGCCAACAGAACCGTCGTTCTTTAGATCGCCTTCGCGGGCAAGCCTCGCTCCTACAAGGGCAACGCGGTCAACTGTAGGAGCGAGGCTTGCCCGCGAAGAGGCCCGAACAGACAACACAAGACATACAGGCAACAACCCGAGCAATCAACGCGCCGCCGATACCGGGCGACGCGACTCCATAAAAACAACATCGAGGTGAAAGCATGTCTGGCAATCGTGGTGTGGTGTATCTCGGCAATGGCAAAGTCGAAATACAGAAAATCGACTATCCAAAAATGCAGGACCCGCGCGGCAGGAAGATTAACCACGCTGTCATCCTGCGTGTGGTTTCCACCAACATCTGTGGTTCCGACCAGCACATGGTGCGCGGCCGTACCACCGCTCAGACCGGTCTGGTGCTGGGCCACGAAATCACCGGTGAAGTGATCGAGAAGGGCAGCGACGTCGAAAACCTGCAAATCGGCGACCTGGTTTCCGTACCGTTCAACGTCGCCTGCGGGCGCTGCCGTTCCTGCAAGGAGATGCACACCGGCGTCTGCCTCAGCGTCAACCCGGCCCGTCCCGGCGGTGCTTACGGTTATGTCGACATGGGTGACTGGACCGGTGGCCAAGCCGAATACGCCATGGTGCCGTACGCCGACTTCAACCTGCTGAAACTGCCCGATCGCGACCGTGCGATGGAAAAGATCCGTGACCTGACCTGCCTCTCCGACATCCTGCCGACCGGCTACCACGGCGCAGTCACCGCCGGCGTTGGCCCGGGCAGCACCGTGTACATCGCCGGTGCCGGCCCCGTCGGCCTGGCCGCTGCCGCTTCCGCTCGCCTGTTGGGCGCGGCCGTGGTGATCATCGGCGACGTCAACACCGTCCGCCTGGCACACGCCAAGGCCCAGGGTTTTGAAATCGCCGACCTGTCCCTGGACACCCCGCTGCACGAACAGATCGCCGCACTGCTGGGCGAGCCGGAAGTGGATTGCGCCGTCGACGCCGTAGGCTTCGAAGCACGCGGTCACGGCCATGACGGCGTGAAACACGAGGCCCCGGCCACCGTGCTCAACTCCCTGATGGGCGTCGTTCGGGTTGCTGGCAAGATCGGTATCCCTGGCCTCTACGTCACCGAAGATCCAGGTGCAGTGGATGCCGCCGCAAAAATGGGCAGTCTGAGCATTCGTTTCGGTCTGGGTTGGGCCAAATCCCACAGCTTCCACACTGGCCAGACGCCAGTGATGAAGTACAACCGCCAGTTGATGCAGGCGATCATGTGGGACCGCATTCATATTGCTGACATTGTCGGGGTTGAGGTTATTAGCCTTGATGACGCGCCACGTGGGTACGGCGAGTTCGATGCGGGTGTGCCGAAGAAGTTTGTGATTGATCCGCATAAGTTGTTTAGTGCGGCGTAAGGGCTGTGGTTGCAATTGGGCGACTTAAAGTCGCCCAATTGCAATAATTATTTGTAGTGCGCCGCAATAACATTAGTGTGAGTGGGGTGTGTGTTTATTTAGTATTTGTAATGCGAGGTTGCTGTTGATGGTCGTCCTGATCGGATGTTGAATATGTCTTCGATAATTGGTTGAGGTGAGTAAGAGCTAAGCTCGACGGGGGCAACTCGCACATCTCTGTATATGGAGGGGTCTATTAATAGTTCTCGTGATTCGGGGAAGAATTTGTAATGTGTGTTTAAGATTTTTTCTGAGGGTTTTTTTACATACACCCCTAGTAAGCCTTCGGTGTTACTTGAGTTAAACGCTCCTGATCGAACATTAGCGTACTGAAGCGCTTTGTGTATGTCAGTTGTCGCATAAAACCCGTCGCCATAGAAAGTTCCTGATCCTGTGCCAATGTAACGTGAGTCCAGTCCTGTTACTTGCATTTTTCTGGCATGTTCCGCTGATGTTCCATGGTATCCAACCAGCTCATGCTCGCTGCCGAGGTTTAAGGCCATTTTGTTGGTAGGGCTAATGGGGGACCTGGCAACCGATGTGGCTTTAGGCGGTGATGAAACCTTGGAGCGCAGCATATTTCTGAGGCCTTTGAAGGGGTTGTATCCTTTAGGAAAGAATGAAAAGTGCCCGGTTGAGTCTCTCCTGAGTATCGGTTCTCCCCCACAATACGCATACGCATTCAACCCGCCCATTCCAAACGGACTCCAACTGTCCGGGCTGTTAAATCGCATCAACACCGGGTTAAACGCCCGATACCCATTCCCCAGCAAATAACACCCTGTCACTGGATCCGGCTGTTCGCCGTTGAAGCCAAGCAGGCTGAGCAAACCGCTGGCTAATGGGCGGTGACCGTAAGGTGTGTGAGCGATCGGCCGCGGACCAGACGCATCGGGTACGCTCAACACCGAGCGCTGTTGATCGGTGGCGAGCAGGCTGACTTCCAAGATGCCAGTCTGGCGCTGTTGTTGTGCCAGCAATTGATCTTCGTGCTGCATGATCGAACGCTGGATCTCGTCTTGAATTTCGGTGACCAGTCGATCTTTGAGGTAGAAACGCCGGGTATTCGCTTTCGCGGACTGCGTGTAATCAACAAGTCGATCCAGCGGGTCGTACTGATAACGGCAGAGCAGGGCTTCGCGGTCGATCTGCATGGATTGAGCTCCCCCTCGATTGAGATTTTCACTGTGCTGCAACTCGCCGGGTTTGCCTACTAGCAGAACTGATAGGGTCGCTGAGACATCGCGGGTGTTCAGGCCTCGTTACAAGGTCCATTCATCACGAGGCTTTCGGGTTTCACATTTTATCTACGTGAGTGGGTCAAAAATGGACGTGGCATCGAGGAACATGTCGACCAATAGCCGGTCAAACCGGCAGTTTTTCCGTCTGGCAACAGGCGGTTTTCATGGCACAAGAGGATGTCTGAATGAAGATTTCACGCGGTTTTGCACTGGCATCGCTCATGACCCTGGCCGCCAGCCCGGTCTTTGCCCAGTTCAGCCTGAACGATGCAGCCAATGCCATTTCCGGCATGAAAGGCGATAACGCCGCCGCCACGGCCGCGCCTACTTCCGAGACGGCCGGTCTGCTGAGCGCGCTCAGCCAATTGAACGTGACGCCACAACAGGCCGTTGGCGGCACCAGTGCGATGTTGGGGTTGGCGAAGAACCAGTTGAGCTCGACCGACTATTCGCAGCTGGCGAAAAGTGTACCGGGGATCGACAAACTGTCGGGCGGTGGTGAATTGGGTGCGCTCGCCGGGTTGCTGGGTTCGTCTGGCAAGGCGGCCGGCCTGGACAACGCCCTGGGCGCCGTCAAGGACACCAACGACTTGAACAATGCGTTCAGCGCCTTGGGCATGGACACCGGCATGATCGCCCAGTTTGCCCCGCTTATCCTGCAATACTTCGGTCAGCAGGGCGTCGGCGGTTCGTTGCTGCAAAGCCTGGGCGGAATCTGGGGTGTCGGCACCGGCATCGGTAGCTGATTCAGCGGCGCTCGACGCGCAAGGCGTCGATGCGCTGGTCCTTTTCGATCCAGAGCTGGTTGACCCGGTTCTGGATGGTTTCCCGTATCGGGTGACGAATGTTTCACTTGGGCAGCGGTATGATCGCAGCCTTGGCCAAGGGTGTACGCCATCCCTATGCAGGCGCTGGCGCAGGCTGCGATCTTTTGATCTTCAACCACGCCGAACGAATTCAAGAGCGACGGTCTAAAACCCCATTGCCCCAACTCCCCAAGGAAGCCCATTACGTGAAATCCCTCCTTGCATTGCTCTCCCTGGTGGCCCTGCCAATCCTGGCCGCCGAGCCGACCCTTTACGGCCGCTACGAATACATCGCCTTGCCGGAAATCGGCGGCGAAGTGCTCAAGGCCAAAATGGACACCGGCGCCCTGACCGCGTCTCTCTCGGCCAAGGACATCGAAACCTTCACCCGCGACGGCGATGAATGGGTGCGCTTCCGCCTCGGCACCAAGGACGCGAGCAACAAGGTCTACGAGCACAAGGTCGCGCGGATCAGCAAGATCAAGACCCGCTCCGAAGAAGGCGACGATGACGACGAAGACGTTGCACCCACCAAGCGGCCAGTGGTTGATCTGGAGCTGTGCCTGGGCAATGTTAAACGCACGGTTGAGGTCAACCTGACCGATCGCAGCAGCTTTAACTATCCGTTGCTGATTGGGGCGAAGGCGTTGCGTGAGTTTGGGGCGGCGGTGAATCCGGCTCGGCGGTTTACGGCGGACAAGCCGGATTGCTAAAGTCGTTGATTAATAAAGAGTTCGCAAAAATGGCGTAAACCCAGAGCAGACTGGGTTTGCCATTTTTTAGGACGCAATGAGATTATTTCAACTGGCTATCCAGGTTTTTTAGGTCCGAGCCTCTAACCCTCCGCTGCGGATTGACGTCGCATCAACCTTGGTCCACCGTTCGCCCACTCAACTGCCGGGCTCGAACGCCATGCCCCATATCCTGATAGTCGAAGACGAAGCCGCCATTGCCGACACCCTGATTTTCGCCCTGCAGGGTGAGGGCTTCACCACGACCTGGTTGAGTCTCGGCGCGGCGGCGCTTGAGCATCAACGCCAGACTCCGGCGGACCTGATCATTCTCGACATTGGCTTGCCGGACATCAGCGGTTTCGAAACCTGCAAGCAGCTACGGCGGTTCAGCGAAGTGCCGGTGATGTTCCTCAGCGCCCGGGATGGGGAAATCGATCGCGTGGTGGGTCTGGAAATCGGCGCGGACGATTACGTCGTCAAGCCGTTCAGTCCCCGTGAAGTGGCGGCGCGGGTCAGGGCGATTCTCAAGCGCATGGCGCCACGAGCCGTGACCGAGGCCTCTGCGGCATTGTTTCGCATCGACAGCGAGCGTGTGCAGATCAGCTATCGCAACCAGTCGCTGAGCCTGACCCGTCACGAATTTCGTCTGCTGCAATGCCTGCTGGAGCGACCCGAGCGTGTGTTCAGCCGCGAGCAGTTGCTCGATGCGCTGGGTGTCGCCGCAGATGCCGGTTATGAGCGCAGCATCGACAGCCATATCAAAAGCGTGCGCGCCAAATTGCGGCTGGTGAAGGCTGATGCCGAGCCAATCCAGACCCACCGCGGCCTGGGTTATAGCTACAGCCCGGAGCGCAGTTGATGCCGCTGGGGATCCGGATCTTCCTGGTCTATGTGCTGTTTATCGGCCTGACCGGTTACTTCGTGCTCAGCACGGTCATGGAGGAAATCCGCCCCGGCGTGCGCCAATCCACCGAAGAAACCCTGGTCGACACTGCCAACCTGATGGCCGAGATTCTGCGTGATGACTTCAAGGCCGGCACCCTCAATCAGAACCGCTGGCCGCAACTGCTCCAGGCCTACGGTGAGCGGCAACCGAAGGCGAGCATTTGGGGGTTGCCGAAGAATCAGGTTAACCACCGCATTTACGTCACCGACGCCAACGGCATCGTGGTACTGGACTCCAGCGGGGTGGCGGTGGGGGCGGATTACTCGCGCTGGAACGACGTCTACCTGACCCTGCGCGGTGAATACGGTGCGCGCTCCAGCCGCAGCGATCCGGATGATCCCGAGTCCTCGGTGATGCACGTCGGCGCGCGATCCGCGACAACGACCAGATCATCGGCGTGGTTACCGTGGCCAAACCCAATAGCTCGTTGCAGCCTTATGTTGATCGCACCGAACGGCGATTGCTCGCGTACGGCGCCGGGTTGATCGGTCTTGGCCTGTTGTTCGGCGCGCTGTTGTCGTGGTGGCTGAGCGCCGCGTTGCGCCGGTTGACGATGTACGCGCAGGCGGTCAGCGAAGGTCGGCGTGTCGAGGTGCCGCACTATCGTGGCGGCGAGCTGGAGCAGTTGGCGACAGCGGTGGAGCAGATGCGCATCCAGCTTGAAGGCAAGGCGTACGTCGAGCGTTATGTCCACACGCTGACCCATGAACTGAAAAGCCCGCTGGCGGCGATTCGTGGCGCGGCGGAGCTGCTGCAAGGCGAGATGCCGTTAGCGCAGCGGCAACGGTTCGTCGGCAACATCGACAGCGAAAGTGCGCGGATGCAGCAGTTGATCGAGCGCTTGTTGAACCTGGCGCAGGTGGAGCAGCGGCAGGGGTTGGAGGAGCGGGTGAGGGTGCCGTTGGCGGCGTTGGTCGATGAGTTGTTGAGCGCGCAAGCGGCGCGGATCGAGGGCAAGCAGTTGCGAGTCGAGCAGCAGATCACGCCGGATCTGCAGCTGTTTGGCGAACCTTTCCTGTTGCGTCAGGCGCTGGGCAATCTGCTTGAAAATGCCCTGGATTTCACTCCGGCCCAGGGCCTGCTGCGATTCAGCGCCGAGCGGGTTGGGGGCCGGGTTGAATTCAGGCTGTTCAACCAGGCCGAGCCAATTCCCGACTTCGCGCTGCCGCGCCTGAGCGAGCGTTTTTACTCGCTGCCGCGTCCGGACAGTGGACGTAAAAGCACCGGGTTAGGGCTTAACTTTGTGGCGGAGGTGGTGAAGCTGCATGACGCAGAAATGAGTATCGGTAACGTCGAGGGCGGGGTTGAAGTCAGGTTGCGCCTGGCTTAGGACCGAGTTGCGCCCCTTCGCCGGCCCAGTCTCCACACAGTCTCCATATTCCCCACATAAAACCCCCACACACCCACATCAGACTCTCCCCATCCAAACAGGGAGAGTCCCATGAACCGAAGCCTGACCCTCAAACTCGGGGCCATTGCCCTGCTGATGCTGTTGTTGCTCATCCCGTTGCTGATGATCAGTGGCGTAATCCAGGACCGCCAGCAACTGCGCGATGGCGTGCTCGAAGACATCGCCCGCAGCTCCAGTTACAGCCAACTACTGAGCGGCCCGCTGATGGTGGTGCCCTATCGCAAGGTGGTCCGCACCTGGAAACTCAACGAGAAAACCAACCAGCGCTATCAGGAACTCGGTGAGGAACGAGGTCGCCTGTATTTCCTGCCTGAGCGCTTCGAGCTCGATGGCCAGGTTCAGACTGAATTGCGTAAACGGGGCATTTATGAAGCGCGACTGTTCCACGCCGACAATCGCATCAGTGGGCATTTTTCGCTGCCAGCGCAATTGGGGATCAAGGAAGACTTCAACGATTACCAGTTCGATCAGCCGTTCCTTGCCGTCGGTATCAGCGATATTCGCGGCATCGAGAACGCCTTGAAACTGGAGCTGGACGGCCAACGTCTGGACTTCATTCCAGGCACCCAGGTTCGCTGGTTGGGTGAAGGCGTACACGTAACGCTGCCGGCCCTGGACGCCGGGCAGCCAACGGAACTGACCTTTGGTTTTGACCTGCGCCTGCAAGGCACCGGTCAGTTACAAGTCGTGCCGGTGGGCAAAACCAGCAAGGTATCGCTGGCCGCCAACTGGCCGCATCCGAGCTTCATCGGCAACTACCTGCCGGCTCAGCGCGAAGTCACCGACCAGGGGTTCACTGCCAGTTGGCAAACCTCGTTTTTCTCCACCAACTTGCAAGAAGCCCTGAACAGCTGCGTGTCGGGCAGCGGTTGCGAAGCATTCAGCGGCCGCAGCTTTGGCGTGAGCTTCATCGACCCGGTGGACCAGTACCTGAAAAGCGATCGGGCGATCAAATACGCGCTGTTGTTTATTGTCCTGACGTTCGCGGGTTTCTTCCTCTTCGAAGTGCTGAAAAGCCTGGCGGTGCACCCGGTGCAATATGCCCTGGTCGGCGTGGCCCTGGCGTTGTTTTATCTGCTGCTGTTGTCGCTTGCCGAACATATCGGCTTTGCCTTGGCGTATCTGTTATCGGCGAGCGCCTGTGTGTTGCTGATCGGCTTCTATGTATGCCACGTACTGCGTAGCGTGCGTCACGGGCTGAGTTTTTCGGCCGGGTTGGCGGCCTTGTATGGCTTGCTCTATGGGTTGTTGAGTGCAGAGGATTACGCGCTGTTGATGGGCTCGCTGTTGCTGTTCGGGTTGCTGGGCGTGTTTATGGTGCTGACGCGGAAACTGGATTGGTATGGGGTTGGGCAGAAGACTGCCAAGCCACTGGCGTTCGACATCGGGGCGGTGGAATGAGCCGGTCCGTGGGATTGCGCGAAGATCAGCGGGAGGGGGAAACGTTGGCGACGCGGATTGCGATGTTGTTTCCAGCAGATTCGGTTTGGTGCCTTCGCCGGCAAGCCGGTCTCGCTTCCACAAAGATGAAGTGTGTGCGGGTTTGTTCACCAAGGGGTCAGTGAGGGGAGCTGCCTGGTGACGGGTTAAATAAATCTGTTCCGTCGTTGCTTCGCACAGAGGATTTCTCTCGTAAAAAAGTAAGTTTTCCTACAGGAAAAACAGGCTTCCTACAGGGCTAATCCCTTCCCTTTGCAGGACGTTTCCTAGATTATTCCGCACGCTTGCGCCGACAGATTTCCGTGCCTAGTCTACGTCCGTCACTGCTTACCAGTGATCGGGTTTAGTCGCCCGGATTCCGTCGGGCGTACAGCGTCATCTCTTCTCAGGTGTTTTTTATCGCCTGAAATTTATGGTGGCTGTGCGCAGGGCACCTTCGGGTGCGCCGGTTTTGCCTGACGGCCGGTCGACTAACCTGTGTGCAGCCGCCACCTCTTCTCGTTTAGTCGCGATATCGGTTGGCTCCAATTTATGCTCAGGAGTTTTACCAATGAAAAAACCAGTCCCCGATCCACCCTCCAATTCAAATAGAAACGACGATCCCCTCAGAGACCGCTCCGCACTTTACCGTGCGATCGATTTCTACCTGACCGGCGAACAACCGTCGGCACCGGATGAACTCCGGTTCTACAACGTCAGTGATGATGTGAGTTTCGAAGACACCCAACTCTATGTCGCCGACCTGCTGCGCTGTGCCTCGGTCACTGCCTATCAATGTGGCGACCACCTCACAGGCGCGGACAGGGCCATGGTGTTTTCTGTCTGGCATTTGCTGGAGATTGCCAAGGCCATGGTTGATCGGTCGATTGATTGTCTGGGGATGAAGAAAGCTGAGTCTGATCCAGGTCATTAGGCGACGGTGATACCGCCATCGCGAGCAAGCTCGCTCCCACAGGGAAGTTGAGGCGAGCACAAAAAATAATGACAGGTAAGGACGGTTTTTTAGAATACGAAGCGGGACAGTTTTGTTTGGTTCAAATCTGTCCCGCTGTTTATGCTCATCAATAAATCTGCTCTTGCTGGCGTCAAACCTTGGGCATCGTCGCCAACATAGACGGCCGCTGGCTCACCTCGAAATACCAGCCCGCCAGCTTTGGATTCGCCTCGCGCCAGTCCAGGTCCGGTTGGCGCAAGTCCAGATAGCCCAATGCACAGGCCACGCTGATGGCCGCCACATCGAAATGACTGGTCAGCTCGGCGATCGCGTCTTTTTCCAGCAGCGCCAGGGTGCGGCGGATCTTGTCGCGTTGGCCGTCCAGCCATTCGTCCCAGTGTTTTTCCGGTGCGCGCAGGGCCACTTCGTAGCGGGTCAGCACCGCCGCGTCCATGATCCCGTCGGCCATGGAGGCGAGGGTCATGCGCCGCCAGCGGGCCGAGCCGTCGCGGGGGATGAGGGGGTTGCCGACGTGTTGGTGGTCGAGGTAGTCGAGGATGACCCGGCTGTCATGGATGACGTTGCCGTCGGCCAGGCGCAGGGCCGGGATTTTGCCCAGGGGGTTGTCGTCGATCAGTGCAAGGTCCGGGTCGACTGGCGTCAGCACGCAGTTTTGCAGGGCCACGCGGTTTTGTTGGCCGGTTTCGTGGAGCAACACCATGACTTTGCGAACGAAGGGCGATAGGGGGTTGTGGTAGAGGGTCATGCTTGGGGCGGACATGGCAGCGTCTCGGTCAGTGGCAGTGTCGGCAGCATAGCGCGTAATTTTCGCGAACCGAACTCTGTAGGAGCCGGCTTGCCGGCGAATGCGTCTTCGAATCTTGCGCCAGGCTCTAGGGCGCCTTCGCCGGCAAGCCGGCTCCTACAGGGGGGATGTGATGACCATGCAAAACGTCAGGGGCGTTGCATCAAGCCGCGAAGGGCTAGGATTGCGGGGACGCCCAGCCCCAGCCAGCTCAAGGCATCCCATACACCGTCGCCCAGCAACGCGGCAAACAACCCCGCGCCGCTGAGCAGGGCAATGACCGTGGGCGTGGCGAAGACCTTCCAGAAGTTCGACTGCCGTGGCTTCACGCTTGAGCCTCCGCGTTTTCATGGACAGGTCTGGCGGCCTTGCGCCGCACGACCCACAAGTAAACACCGCTGCCGAGCACGATGATGGTCAGCACATCCAGGGTCGCCCAGAGGATTTTCATCGGCATGCCACCGTAATCACCGAAGTGCAGGGGCTGCGACATGCCCATGGCGTCCATGTACCACGGCCGTTCGGCCACGGCGGTGACTTGCAGGGTGCTGGCGTCGATCAGCACCGGTGTCAACAGATGCGAAGTCAGGTGCGTGCTGCCTTTCATGAACACGGCGTAATGGTGCTCGCTGGAAAACCGGGTGCCGGGGAAGGCGATGAAGTCCGGTTGCATGCCGGGCGCGACGTCTTTGGCGATGTCGAGCAAACGTGTCGCCGGAGCGAGTTGCGTCAGCGCTGGCGCATCGCGGTACGGTGCGATCATGGCGCTGAGGCTGTCGTTGCGCCAGGCGGCGATCAGCAGGTCGGCGCAGGCGCTGATGACGCCGGTCACGCCGACCACCAGGGCCCAGGTCAGGGTGACCACGCCGATCAGGTTGTGCAAGTCGAGCCAGCGCAGGCGGGTGGATTTGTCCTGGCGCACGGTGGCGAATTTCAAGCGACGCATGAACGGCAGGTAAAGCACGGTGCCGGAGACGATCGCGACCACGAACAGCAGCCCCATGAACGCCAGCAGCAGCTTGCCCGGCAGGCCGGCGAACATGTCCACGTGCAGGCGCAGCATCACCATCATGAAACCGCCGTTGGCCGACGGCATCTCCAGCGCTTCGCCGGTGCGGGCGTCGAGCATGAAGGTGTGCGACGAGTTCGGCTCGGTGCCGGCCGTGGCCGCCATGATCGCGATCGCGGCGTTGGGCTCGTCTTCTTCGAAGCCGAAGTACTGCATGACTTCGCCGGGACGATGTTTTTCGGCCGCCTGCACCAACTGCTGCAGGTTCAGCTGCGGGGTGTCCGCCGGCATTGCCTTCAACTCGGCGGCATCGCCCAACAGGTGGTCGATCTCGTGATGGAAGATCAGCGGCAGGCCGGTCAGCGCCAGCATCAGCAGGAACACGGTGCAGATCAGGCTGGTCCAGGTGTGGACGAAGGACCAGCGGCGAATTGTTTTACTTTTCATTTCATGGCCTTCAGAAATACCAAAGCCGTCCTCGTAGGACGGCCTGGGTATCGAGCGTGTCAGATCAAGCAATTACCACTTGTACGTGGCACTGGCGACGACACTGCGTTGGTCGCCGTAGTAGCAATAAAAACTGTCGCAGGTGGAGATGTAGTCCTTGTCGAACAGGTTGGTCGCGTTGAGTGCCAGGGAGGCGCCTTTCAGGCTGTTATCCAGACGCCCCAGGTCGTAATGCACCGCTGCATCGAACACGGTGTAGGCGTCGGCCTTGCCCAGCCAGGTATTGCCCTGATCGCCGTAGGTATTGCCGGTGTAACGCGCGCCGGCGCCGATGCCGAAGCCGTCCAGCACGCCGTTGTGCCAGGTGTAATCGGCCCACAGCGAGGCCTGTTGGTTGGGCATCAGTTGCAGGCGGTTGCCTTTGAAGTCGCCTTTTTGCACTTCGGACTTGGCCAGGGTGTAGGCGGCGATGACCTTGAGGTTGTCGGTCACGTCTGAAACGGCTTCCAGTTCCAGGCCTTTGACTTTGACTTCACCGGTTTGGCTGGTGATCGGCACGTTGTCCGAGTTGGTGGTAGTGACGGAGACGTTTTTCTGGGTCAGGTTGTACACCGCAGCGGTCAGCAGGGTGTTGCTGCCAGGCGGTTGGTACTTGATGCCCAGTTCCCATTGTTTGCCCTCGGTCGGCTTGAACGAGTCGGTCGGTGACGCCGTGGCGTTGCTGGTCGGCTGGAATGATTCGGCGTAGGACAAGTAGGGCACGAAACCGTTGTCGAACACGTAGCTGATTGCCGCGTTGCCGCTGAATTTCTTGTCGCGCTCGGTGTTGGTGGCATCGCCTTTGTTAAAGAATTTAGTCCCGGTGTGGACCCAATCCTCACGCCCACCCACGGTCAGGCGCCATTGGTCCAGAGCCATCTGGTCCTGGATGTACAGACCGGTCTGACGAGTTTTTTGGTCGTAGTCATAGAATGCGGCAGAGCGAGGTGGGCGTGTGATCGGTAAGCCATATTCCGGGTGATTGACGTTGATGCTTGGGGCGGAACCGAAGATTGAGGTGTAGTTGGTGTTGTTACGCTGGTGGTCGAGCCCGATCAGCAGCGTATGTTGGATATCGCCAGTGGCAAAGTCGCCCTGGAAATTGTTATCCACCGCGAACTGGCTGATATCTTCGTCCACATTGGTGGTGCCCCGCCCGGTATTGCCTTCATCGTCGACGACCATTCCGAACTCCGGGAAGTAGCTGTTGACGGTGATTGCCTGGAACGACAGGTCAGACTTGGTGTAGCGCAGGTTTTGCCGGAACTGCCATACATCGTTCAGCCGGTGTTCGAAGGCATAGCCCAGTGCGTAGTAGGTGCGGTCGTAGTATTCGTAATTCGGATCACCCAGATTCTTGTGGTGGGAGATCTTGCCGAAGGGCATGTCGATCTTGGTGCCCTGGATGGGATAGAACTGACTGGTGGTTCCGGTATCGTCACGGGTGAACTGCGTGAGCAGGGTGAAGCGGGTGTCGTCGTCGATGTTCCAGGTCAGGCTCGGCGCAATGTTGTAGCGCTTGTTGTCGACGTGGTCGATCTGGGTGCCGCTGTCGCGTATCACGCCGCTCAGACCGTAGAGAAAGCGGCCTTCCTCGTCGATCTTGCCGGTGCTGGCGAAGTTGATCTGGCGATGGTTGTCGCTGCCGTATTGCACCTGGATTTCGTTGCTCGACTCGGCGCTGGGGCGGCGGCTGACCATGTCCAGCAAACCGCCTGGCGGGGTCTGGCCGTACACCGACGAAGCCGGGCCGCGCAGCAGGGCGAGGCGATCCAGGTTCCAGGTTTCCTGTTTCGGGTTGGCGTACACGCCTTTGGGCAGCGGCAGGCCGTCGAGGAATTGCGTCGGTTCGAAACCGCGCACCCGCAGCCAGTCGGCGCGGGTGTCGCTGCCGTAGCTGCTGGCGGTGATCCCGGGCATGTAGCGCACGGCATCATCGATGTTTTGCACTTTGCGGTCGTCCATCTGCTGCCGGGTGGCGACCGAAATCGAACGCGGGGCTTCGACCAGGGCGGTGTCGGTCTTGGTGCCGGCGGCGGTGCGGGTGGCCAGGTAGCCTTCCACCGGGCCCCAGGCGCTCTCGGTGTTTTCCACGCCGATGACGGCGGTTTCCGGCAGCGCCATCACCCCCTCGGGCACGGCCACCAGGCTATAGGTGCCAGCGCTGCTCTGTTCCAGCTGCAGGCCGGTGCCACGCAGGGCTTCGCGCAGGGCGCCGGCAGCGTCGAACTGGCCTTGGACCGGGGCCGAGGTTTTGCCTGCCGCCAGGGATGGATTCAGCGACAGCGCCAGGCCGGCCTGGCTGGCGATCTGGTTCAGCGTGCTGGCCAGTGGCGCGGCCGGCAGGTTGTAGGCGCGAACGCTGGACGCCTGTTCGGCGGCGATCAGTTGACCGCTGGCCAGAGGGGCACAGAGGGCAATGGCGACGGCCAGCAAACCGGGGCGCAACAAGGTGTCTAGCGAGCGGGACATACGGCGGCTCCTGAATGTAAATATTTCTCAATTGCCTAGGTGCCGAACGAGAATGCAAAAGTGACAGGGGTGGATGAAAATAATTTCGATTCATCAATTGCGGTGAAGCTGCCGGCCTCTTCGCGGGCAAGCCACGCTCCCACAGGTTCTGTGATGTTCACAGCGTTACTGTTCAACGCAAAACCCTGTAGGAGCTGGCTTGCCAGCGAAGGCGGCCTCGAGCCTTGCATAGCCAATGAGGACGCCTTCGCCGGCAAGCCGGCTCCTACAGGTTTGGTGTTGACCGCAAGACACAAGCGGCTTGGCAGGCACAACATTGCTCAGGGCTTGGCTTGAGCCTTCGCCACTGTCACCCACCACGGCGTGTGCTGTTCGATCTGCACCGGCAGGGTCGGCAGCAAGGCGGTCAAGGCCAGGTCGGTGTCGTGCAGCGGGAAACTGCCGGTGATTCGCAGGTCGGCAATCTCGGGCGCAACGCCCAGATGCCCGCGGCGATAACGGCCAAGTTCCTTGATCAAGTCTTCCAGCCTCATGTTGTCCACGACCAGCATGCCGCGGGTCCAGGCATCGGCACCGAGGTTGAGGGCGATGATCGGGTCGAGGCCGTTGTTGCGTATCAGCACTTGCTGGCCTTCGCGCAGAATCTGTTCTTCAGGGCGTGATTGCGGATGGGCGGCCACCGCCGATTGCAGCACGCTCAGGCGCGTGCCTTGTTCCTCGCGCTTGACCAGGAACCGCGTGCCCAGTGCGCGCATGCTGCCTTCGCGGGTTTCGACGATGAACGGCCGGGCATCGCCATGCCCGGTTTCGACGAGGATTTCCCCTTCCTGCAGAATGATTAGCCGCTGCTTGTCATCGAAGCGCACGTCCATGGCACTGTGGGTGTTGAGGCTGACCAGCGTACCGTCGCTCAGGCGCAGGGTGCGTTGCTCGCCAGTGGCGGTGCGCTGGTCGGCCAGCCAATAGTCGAGCGGCAGATAACGATCACCGGCGAACAGCGCCAGGCCGATCACGGCCACGACGCTCGCCAGGCCGCTGCCCAGTTTGCGTACCTGTCGGCGAATGCTTTCGCGCGATTGCAGCAAGGCTGCGCGGGCCGGCCCGTTGGCAACGCTGAAGCGCGCATCGAGCATGCCCAGTTGGCGCCAGGCCCGGGCATGTTCTTCGTGGGCGGCGTGCCACTTGGCGAATTCTTCGCGATCGACCGGGTTGCCGCCATCCAGGGTCAGTTGCCAGGCGATGGCGGCATCCAGCACCTGCGCCGACACCGGTTTGGAGCTGGCCGGGCTCATACCGGCTCACCGTACAGTGCGATGTAGCACTGACGAATGCCCTGGGCCAGGTATTGACGCACCCGCGACACCGACACGCCCAGGCGCTCGGCGATCTCCGCGTGGCCGAGGCCGTCGAGGCGGTTATAGAGAAACGCGGCCCGGGCCTTGCTCGAGAGTTGGCCGAGCAGGCGGTCGATGTTTTTCAAGTCTTCGAGGATCAGCTGTTGCTCTTCCACCGAAGGTTGTTCGGCTTCGGGGATCAGCATCAGTTCGGTCAGGTAGGCCTGTTCCAGCGCGGCGCGGCGGAAATAGTCGAACAGCAGGCCCTTGGCGATCGCCACCAGAAACGCCCGCGGTTCGCGAGGTTCCTTGAGTTCATCACGGCCCAGCAGGCGGACGAAGGTGTCCTGGCTCAGGTCTTCGGCCCGTTGTGGACAGGCCACGTTGCGTCGCAGCCAGGCCAATAGCCAGCTGCGATGGTCGCGATACAACGCGCCAACGAGCTCACTCTGGGGGCTTTGGACTGACGGCACGCCGTATCACCGATTGGGAAGTGTTAACTAACGAGAATTATTCGCGATTGTGGCAGAGGCGGGGGAGGTAAGCAATTGGCCACTGGTCGGGTGGTTTGGACCGGTTGTGTTCAGAGGGACCGCGTTATCGTTCTTCGCCGGCAAGCCTGGCTCCTACAGGGATGTTGAGTCGTTCGCCGATTTCGTGGGCGACCCATAACCCTGTAGGAGCCAGGCTTGCCGGCGAAGAGGCCGGAACAGACACCGCGCATCTAGAAGGACGGCGCGCGCTGCCTGCGTTTCCACTGCCTCAACCGCTGCTGCAGATCCAACGGACTATCAATCTGCTGCTGCCGCGCCCGGCTGAACAGGATCAGCGCCAGTTCTGCCGTGGCCAGTGCGTCGGCGCTGGCGTTGTGCCGCTCGAACACCTCCAGCTTGAACCAGTCGATCCACTCATCCAGCCCGGCCTCGCGAATATTCGCTTGTGGACACAGGAGCGGCGCGATATCCGCAACATCAAAAAACAGATGTTGCAGCTTGTGGCCCAGATGATCTTTCAACGCGCGCCCGAGCATGTGTTGGTCGAACGGCGCATGAAAAGCCAGCACGGGGCTGTCACCGACAAACTCCATGAAGTCGAGCAAGGCGTGGGCCGGGTCGCTGCCGGCGGCGATTGCGCTGGGGCTCAGGCCGTGAATCAACACGCTGGGGCCGAGTTTGAGCTCGCTGCATTGCAAGGTGCGTTCGAATTGCTGGCTGAAGTCGATCGCTCCATCCTCGATCACCACCGCGCCGATGGACAGTACTCGATCCTTGTTCAGGTTCAGCCCGGTGGTTTCCAGGTCGAGTACCACCCAACGCTGTTCGCGCAGGCTGCAGTCACCCGGCGCGGCCGCCGTCGGCAAGCGTTGCAGACGCAGTTGAAGGTCGCCGGAGAGCATCGGGCCTGACGGGCGCAGCCATGAAAACAGGCTCATAGCTGATACCGCAGGGCCAGGCTGCTTTGCAGGCGTTGGGCCTGGCGCAAGGATTCGCGCAGGATCCGTCGATCCAGATGATTGAGGCTGTCGGGGTCGACCCGGTTGGAGTGGGGCAAATTCTCCCGGGTCTGGAGCTGATGTTGCTGCATGCGGGTTTGCTGAATGAAGTGATAAGCCTCTTCGTACGCCGCGCCGTCCAGCCGATCGATGACCTCTTTGTCCACCAGCTGGCGAAAGCGCTCCAGGGTATTGTTCGTTTCGATCCCGTGGGCCAGTGCCAGTAAGCGAGCGCCGTCGACGAAGGGGGTCAGGCCCTGGATTTTCAGGTCCAGCGTGGCTTTCTCGCCATGCTTGCGAGCCAGCACGAAGTCACGGAAACGTCCTACGGGGGGACGATTGCGCAGGGCGTTCTCGGCCAGCATGCGCTGGAACAACCGGTTGTCTTCGACCTGTTCGAGAATCCCCCGGCGCAGCTGCTCGCAGCCCTGCTCGTCACCCCAGACCACGCGCAAGTCGAAGTAGATGCTCGAGCCCAGCAGGTTCTCCGGCGTTGCTTCGCGGATAAACGCCGCAAAACGCCGCGCCCACTCGGCCCGGGACAGACACAGCTCGGGATTGCCGGCCATGATGTTGCCC
The DNA here is from genome assembly GCF_002029345.1 of Pseudomonas sp. VI4.1. Taxonomy (NCBI): domain Bacteria; kingdom Pseudomonadati; phylum Pseudomonadota; class Gammaproteobacteria; order Pseudomonadales; family Pseudomonadaceae; genus Pseudomonas; species Pseudomonas sp. VI4.1. The sequence continues at coordinate 113,261 of NZ_MULM01000182.1, read as the reverse complement.
TTGCACAAGGTGAAGCCGCAGAGCGCCAGGCTCTGGTTGATCTGCTGGGCGATCGGCAACAGCTTGCCGCGGATCTCGGCGGCATGGGCCGCGTCCCGGGCCTCGAACAGAATGCCGTTGTCCTGATCGGTGTGCAGCGTCTGCTCGCGGCGGCCTTCGCTGCCGAAGCACAGCCAGCTGAATGGGATGCCGGGGTCGCCTTTATCGGCGAGGGTCAACTCGATGACCCGGCACACGGTATGGTCGTTGAGCAGGGTGATGATGTGGGTGATTTGGGTCGACGACGCGCCGTGGGCCAGCATGCGCTCCACCAGTTGGCCAATCTCGCCGCGCAATGCCACCAGGTTTTCCACGCGCTGGGCGCTGCGGATGGTCCGTGCCAGGTGCACCAGGTCGACCCGCTGCAGGGAAAACAGATCCCGCTCGGACACGACGCCGCACAGGCGATGGTCCTTGACCAGGCAGACGTGGGCGATGTGTCGTTCGGTCATGGCGATCGCCGCGTCGAAGGCGCTGTGGTCCGGCGACAGGAAAAACGGCGCCTGGGTCATGTGGCGCTCGATGGCTTCATTGAAGTCGTCCGTGCCGTCGGCCACCACATGGCGCAGGTCGCGCAGGGTAAAAATGCCCAGCGGGGCTTTCTGCTCGTCGACGATGACGATGCTGCCGACTTGCTGGTCGTGCATCAGTGTCACGGCGGCCCGCAATGGCGTGGCGGGGCTGCAGGTCACTGGGTGACGCATGGCCAGATCACCCAGCCGGGTGTTCAGTGAGTACTGGGTGCCCAGGGTTTCCACGGCTTTTTGCTGGACTTGCTGGTTGACCTGATCCAGCAGGCTGCTGACGCCGCGCAGGGCAAAGTCGCGAAACGCGCTGGACAGCGCGAACAGTTTGATGAACGCCAGCTTGTTCAGCTGCAGGCAAAAGGTGTCTTCGGCGGCCAGGTGTTCGGTGCGGGTCGCGCGCTCACCCAACAGCGCGGCGAGGGGGAAGCACTCGCCGGTGGTGATGGCGAAGGTGGTTTCAGTTCCGCCTTTGGCCGTGTGGGGACGTTCACCCACGACCTGGCCTTGTTTGACGATGTAGAAATGCTCAACCGGGCCATCGGCGGGCTTGATAATGCTCTCGCCGGGCGCATAAAAACGCAGCTGACATTGCTCGACCAGGTACGCCAGGTGGGCGTGTTCCATTTGGCTGAAGGGCGGGAAGCGCGAAAGAAATTGCAAAGTGCCCTGGATGTTTTGCAACACCGCGGTTTTCCCTGCCTGTGTGAAGGCGTCCGCTTTACTCATAACCATTACCGCAGTTTTTTGAATTGTTGTTGTCGGATGACTGAGCCATGGTCGGCCCCTGCGCTCTGGGTGCCCATTGGACGTAAGTCTAGGTCGGCAAGTGCAGCGGGTGGAAGTTAGGAAATATCTGACGCAACTTTCAGAAAAGCCTCCTACATTGGCTATAGGAGATCTTTCCGACGAAGGGCACATTGAAGGTCTTGCTGGCGATGTCTGACGAATGAGTCAGGTGATTGAATTTGAACTGTAGAGTTAGCCATGTCCGACCACGATATTTTGAGTGACGCCGAGCGCGAAGCGCTGAGTGCGGTCATGCTCGAGCCTGACTTGCCGCCGCAGCGGGTGCTGATCGTCGACGACGATAAAGACGCGCGAGAGCTGCTGGCAGAGATTCTCGGCCTGGATGGCATTCGGTGCATGACCGCAGCCAGCGGCGAAACCGCACTCAAGATGTTGAGCGAGAAGCCGTCGATTGGCCTGGTGATCACCGATCTGCGAATGGGACATGTCGATGGCCTGGACTTGATCCGCCAGGTACGTGAATCAGTACGGGCGGCCATGCCGTTCATCATCGTTTCCGGTGACGCCGACGTGAAAGACGCGATCGCCGCCATGCATCTGAGTGTGGTGGACTTTTTGCTCAAGCCTGTCGATACCGGCAAGCTGTTAGAGCTGGTCAAGCATGAGTTGGGAATGGATTTGTGAGCGGCTAAAAGATCTTTTGATCTTGCTCAGACAAAAAAGCCCTGATCTTTCGATCAGGGCTTTTTTATATCCGGCATCAGTGCTCAGTTACAGGCCATTGGCAGCCTTGAACTCGCGACGACGACGGTGCAGAACCGGCTCGGTGTAGCCGTTCGGTTGTTTGCTGCCTTCGACCACCAGTTCGACCGCCGCCTGGAAGGCGACGTTGCTGTCGAAGTCCGGTGCCAGCGGGCGGTACAGCGGGTCATTGGCGTTCTGGCGGTCAACCACCGGCGCCATGCGCTTGAGGCTTTCCATGACCTGATCTTCAGTGACGATACCGTGGCGCAGCCAGTTGGCGATGTGCTGGCTGGAAATCCGCAAGGTCGCACGGTCTTCCATCAGGCCGACGTCGTTGATATCCGGCACCTTCGAGCAACCCACGCCCTGGTCGATCCAGCGCACCACGTAACCGAGAATGCCCTGGGCGTTGTTGTCCAGTTCGTTCTTGATCTGTTCCGCGGTCCACTGCGGGTTCACCGCCAGCGGGATGGTCAGGATGTCGTCGACCGACGCGCGCGCACGTTGGGCCAGTTCGGCCTGACGGGCGAACACATCGACCTTGTGATAGTGCAGCGCGTGCAATGCCGCGGCGGTAGGCGAAGGCACCCAGGCGGTGTTGGCGCCGGCCAGCGGGTGAGCGATTTTCTGTTCCAGCATCGCCGCCATCAGGTCCGGCATGGCCCACATGCCTTTACCGATCTGGGCGCGACCTTGCAGGCCGGTGCTCAAACCGATATCGACGTTCCAGTTTTCGTAGGCGCCGATCCACTTCTCGGCCTTCATGTCCGCCTTGCGCACCATCGGGCCGGCTTCCATGGAGGTGTGGATTTCATCGCCGGTGCGATCGAGGAAGCCGGTGTTGATGAACACCACGCGCTCGCTGGCCGCCTTGATGCAGGCCTTGAGGTTGACCGTGGTACGGCGCTCCTCGTCCATGATCCCGACTTTCAGGGTATTGCGCGGCAGGCCCAACACCTCTTCGATGCGACCGAACAGCTCGTTGGTGAACGCGGCTTCTTCCGGGCCGTGCATCTTCGGCTTGACGATATAGACCGAGCCGGTGCGGCTGTTCTTGCGCGAATTGTTGCCGTTGAGGCTGTGGATGGCCGCGAGGCTGGTCACCAGACCGTCGAGGATGCCTTCCGGCACTTCGTTGCCGTCTTTGTCGAGGATCGCGTCGATGGTCATCAGGTGACCGACGTTACGCACGAACAACAGTGAACGACCGTGCAGGCTCAGTTCCTTGCCATCGATACCGGTGTAGGTGCGGTCGGCGTTCATGGTGCGGGTAAAGGTCTGACCGCCCTTGGACACTTCTTCCGACAGATCGCCCTTCATCAGGCCGAGCCAGTTGCGGTAGATCACCACTTTGTCGTCGGCATCGACGGCGGCGACCGAGTCTTCGCAGTCCATGATGGTGGTCAGCGCGGCTTCCATCAGGATGTCTTTGACGCCGGCGGCGTCGGTCTGGCCGACCGGGGTGCTGGCGTCGACCTGGATTTCGAAGTGCAGGCCGTTGTTTTTCAGCAGGATCGCGGTCGGTGCCGCTGCATCGCCGTGGAAGCCGATCAGCTGGGCATCGTTGCGCAGGCCGGTGTTGCTGCCGCCTTTTAGGGCGACCACCAGTTTGCCGTCAACGATTTTGTAGGCGGTGGAATCGACGTGAGTGCCGGCCGCCAATGGCGCCGCTTCGTCGAGGAAGGCGCGGGCGAAGGCAATCACCTTGTCGCCACGAACCTTGTTGTAGCCTTTGCCTTTTTCCGCGCCGTCAGCTTCGCTGATGGCGTCGGTGCCGTAGAGCGCGTCGTACAGCGAACCCCAGCGGGCGTTCGAGGCATTGAGCGCGAAACGGGCGTTCATGACCGGCACCACGAGCTGTGGACCGGCCATGCGGGCGATTTCGTCATCGACGTTTTGCGTCGTTACCTGGAAATCGGCCACTTCTGGCAGCAGATAACCCAGGTCTTGCAGGAAGGCTTTATAGGCCACGGCGTCATGCGGTTGACCGGCACGGGATTGGTGCCAGCCATCGATACGAGCCTGGAAATCATCGCGTTTGGCGAGTAGGGCTTTGTTCTTCGGCGCCAGGTCATGAATGACCTTGTCGGCACCGGCCCAGAACTTATCGGCGGTGAGGCCGGTACCGGGAATGGCTTCGTTGTTCACGAAGTCGAACAGGACTTTGGCGACCTGCAGGCCACCGACTTGAACGTGTTCAGTCATTGCTTGCCTCACTCTGCTCAGCTATTTCGCTTTTCAGCTCTTCAATTTAACAATGAAGCCTCTGGCCATTTAAACCACAAACCCGTCTACCAGTACATGCCATGCGGGCGGCTGGGTTTTGACCAATCAACGGCTTGAGGCCTTGCTGACGGGGCTTTCAGGGTTGCGATTGCGCCTGTGGCAGACATCGATCCACGTTATGTAGTGCGCGCTGCGGCATACTACATGATGAATTGCGCTTGTGAAAATTAGACTAATTACGTCGTTCTGCGACCCTATGACGCATTGCGGTCAGGTCGGGGAACGGGATGTTCTCAAAAAACTAATGGATTGTTCCAGTTAAATATCAAAACTTGTACACGATTTGTTGTTCGCATCAGATCGGTGGTGCCTTCATTCGCTGGCAAGCCAGCTCCTACAGGGCCTTGCGCGATAACTGTAGGAGCTGGCTTGCCAGCGAAGGCGTCAGACGATTCAACACAGAATCGCCCCTTGCCTATACTTGCTCTTCTATAACAAAAGTCATGATAAAGAGGGCTGCGCCATGGACCACCTCGTACTCACCGTAATCGCTCCGGACAAGCCTGGGCAGGTCGAGCGCATCGCCCAGTGCATCGCCGAGCACGGCGGAAACTGGCTGGAAAGTCGAATGTCGCGCATGGCCGGGCAGTTCGCCGGGATTCTTCGGGTGGGCGTGCCAGCCGAAGCCTACGACGAACTGGTGGACGCCCTGCAGGCATTATCCGCCCATGGCATTCGGGTGCTGATTGCCGAAAGTGGCATCGAGCAATCCTGTACCTGGAAGCCGATTGCGATGGAGCTGGTGGGCAATGATCGGCCGGGGATCGTCCGCGACATTACTCGTTTGCTGAGCGAACAGGGGGTGAACCTCGAGCAGCTGGTGACTGAGGTACGCCCGGCGCCAATGAGCAGCGAGCCGTTGTTTCACGCCGAAGCGATACTTGCGGTGCCGCTGACATTGTCGCTGGATGTATTGCAGTCGCGCCTGGAAACCCTGGCCGACGACCTGATGGTGGAGCTGGTATTGCGCAGTGAGCCTTGAAGGTTATCCAGTTTAAACGTGCACCTGCCTGTGGATAACCTGTAGAGACAGCCCGCCAGGCCATGTCGACCGGGCTTCTTCAGCATCTGATCAAAAAACGTTCAGTTTCAATAAGTTGCGCACAAACGGCGGGGATCACGCTGTGGATAACCTTGGGAAGGATCGATACAGGCCACGAAAGACGTGGCCTGTGGAGGGTTGTACGTTTTTCGATCAGCTGCGGCGACGCAGACTTATCCACGCATCGATGCTGTAAACCGCCAGGCCGGCCCAGATAAAGATGAACGCCAGCAGTGTGCTCGACGACAGCTGTTCACCAAACAACAGGACGGCCTGCAACAGCACCAGCGTCGGCGCCAGGTACTGAAGAAATCCGAGCGTCGTGTAGGGCAAATGCCGTGCAGCGGCGTTGAAACATACCAGGGGTATCAACGTCACCGGCCCGGCAGCCACCAGCCACCAGGCTTCGGAGGTCGTCCAGAATTCGGCCTGGGCGCTACTCGCCGCTGGATTGAACAGTAACCAGGCGACGGCAATCGGCACCAGCATCCAGGTTTCCGCCACCAGGCCCGGCAGCGCCTTGACGGGGGCCTGTTTGCGAATCAATCCGTAGAAGCCAAAGGTCACCGCCAGCACCAGCGACACCCACGGCAGGCTGCCGACTTGCCACACCTGCTGTGCAACGCCGGCTGCCGCCAGACCCACGGCCAGCCACTGCATGCGTCGCAGCCGTTCGCCGAGGATCAGCATGCCCAACAGGACATTCACCAATGGGTTGATGTAGTAACCGAGGCTGGCTTCGAGCATGCGGTCGTTGTTCACCGCCCAGACGTAGGTCAGCCAGTTGGCCGCGATCAGCGTGCCGCTCAGGGCCAGGATCGCCAGGCGTTTCGGGTTGTCACGCAACTCGCGCCACCAGCCCGGATGTTTCCAGACCATCAGCAGCAAGGCGCCGAACAGGGCGGACCAGAGCACGCGGTGGATGATGATCTCCACGGCGGGCACGTTGGCGATGGCTTTGAAGTAAAGCGGGAACAATCCCCAGATGATGTAGGCACTCAGGCCCAGAATGTACCCGCGACGCGGGTTGGCGGCTTGCATGCAGAGTCCTTGCTTAGGTAGCTAACAAAGAGGGATTGTAAGGAGATTTGTCTTGATGTGCTGATCCATGGGTGTGCTGATCCCCGTAGGAGCTGGCTTGCCAGCGAAGAACGATCACGCGGTGCGACAGATAAGACCGCGTTGTCGTTCTTCGCCAGCAAGCCGGCTCCTACAGATCCATGTGAATCAGAAAAGCTTTAGTGGTTCTTCATTGAGCGCAGCAAGCTGCTCGCGCAACGCCAACACCTGATCCCCCCAATACCGCTCGCTGCCAAACCACGGAAAGCTGTGGGGGAACGCCGGGTCGTCCCAGCGGCGGGCGAGCCAGGCGCTGTAGTGCATCAGGCGCAGGGCGCGCAGCGGTTCGATCAGCGCCAGTTCCCGCGGGTCGAAGTCGTGGAACTCGTTGTAGCCGTCCATCAATTCCGACAACTGGCCCAGGCATTCCTGGCGATCGCCGGCGAGCATCATCCAGATGTCTTGCACCGCCGGGCCCATTCGACAGTCATCGAGGTCGACGATATGGAACATCTCGTCGCGGCACATCATGTTGCCGGGGTGGCAGTCGCCGTGCATGCGGATGTTCTGGTGCGGTGTCGCCTTGTAGACCTCTTCCACCCGCTTGAGCAGGTCGCGGGCCACGGACTCGTAGGCCGGCAGCAGGCTTTTGGGGACGAAATTGCCTTCGAGCAAGGTCGTCAGCGAGTCGTGACCGAAGTTTTTCACGCCGAGGGCTTCACGGTGTTCGAACGGCTTGGTCGCGCCCACGGCATGCAAACGACCGAGCAGTTGGCCGAGGCGATACAGCTGGTCGAGATTGCCTGGCTCCGGCGCGCGGCCGCCACGGCGGGGGAACAGGGTGAAGCGAAAACCGTTGTGTTCGTGCAGGCTGGCACCGTTGTGAATCATCGGCGCGACCACGGGCACGTCGCATTCGGCGAGTTCGAAGGTGAACTGGTGCTCTTCGAGAATCGCCTCGTTGGTCCAGCGTTGCGGACGGTAGAACTTGGCGATCAGCGGCTCGGAGTCTTCGATACCGACCTGATAGACACGGTTTTCGTAGCTGTTGAGCGCCAGGATGCGCGCGTCGCTGAGAAAGCCGATGCTTTCGACGGCATCGAGCACGAGGTCTGGGGTGAGGGTTGCAAACGGGTGGGCCATGCTGACTCCTGCGCGCAGCAGGCTGCCGCGTCCGGCCAAGCATGGTAGCGCAGACGGGGTGTCTTTAGGGGTTGGGCTTGAGATGAGTGTTGTCCGGGCTGACGCCTTCGCGAGCAAGCCCGCTCCCACACTGGATCATTGGTGTTCACACTATTTGTGACACGCAGGAGATCCAGTGTGGGAGCGGGCTTGCTCGCGAAGAGGCCCATCAGGCGCCGACGATCCCGCCATCTTCCCGGGAGATCGCCATCACCGAAGACCGCGGCTTGCCATTGGGCAGATGCTCCGGGAATGTTGAACCACCGTTCTCCCCCGGATGCTGGATCCCCACAAACAAGGTCTTCTGATCCGGCGAAAAGCTGATCCCCGTCACCTCGCAGCCCACCGGCCCAACCATGAAACGCCGAATTTCCCCGGTCGTCGGGTCGGCACACAGCATCTGGTTGTTGCCCATGCCGGCAAAATCACCCGCATTGCTTGAATCGCCATCCGTCAGAATCCACAACCGCCCGGCGTTGTCGAAGCCCAGGCCATCCGGGCTGTTGAACATGTTCTGTGGCGTGATGTTGGGCGAGCCGCCCTTCAGCGTGCCGGCATGCAGGGCCGGGTTGCCGGCCACCACGAACAAGTCCCAGGAAAAGGTCTTGGCACCGTGATCGTCACGGTCGGTACGCCAGCGCAAAATCTGCCCGTAGACGTTCTTCTCACGCGGGTTCGGCCCGCCCACCGGTTGGCCGTCCTCGCCGCGCTTGGCGTTGTTGGTGAGGGTGCAGTAGACCTGGCCATCCCTGGGGCTGACGACGATCCATTCCGGGCGGTCCATGCGCGTGGCTTTCACCACGCTGGCGGCGAGGCGCGCGTGAATCAGCACTTCGGCCTGATCGGCAAAGCCGCTGCCGGCATCGATGCCGTTTTTACCGTGGGTCAGCTCGATCCATTCGCCCTGGCCCTTGGGGTGATCGGCATTGCCGTCGCCTGCGTCGAAGCGCGCCACGTACAGGGTGCCATGGTCCAGCAGGTCGCGGTTGGCCTTGAGGTCCTGGTGGTTGATCTTGTCGCGGCTGACGAATTTGTAAATGAATTCGCCGCGCTCGTCGTCGCCCATGTACACCACTGCGTGACCGTCTTTGGTTTCGGCCAGGGCGGCATTTTCATGCTTGAAGCGGCCCAGGGCCGTGCGCTTGACCGGGGTCGACTGCGGATCGAACGGGTCGATTTCCACCACCCAGCCATGACGGTTGAGCTCGTTCGGGTTCTTCGCCAGGTCGAAACGCTCGTCGTGCTGATGCCAGTTGATCTCTTTACTGGCCGCCACCACACCGTAGCGTTTCTGCGCGGCATCGAATTTTTGCTCGGCATGGCTGCTGCCGAAGCAATCGGTGAAATTCTCTTCGCAAGTCAGGTAAGTGCCCCAGGGCGTCTTGCCATTGGCGCAGTTCTGGAAGGTGCCGAGGACGTTCTTGCCCTGGGGGTCGGCGCTGGTTTTCAGCAGTTCATGGCCGGCGGCCGGGCCGCTCAGGCTGATCGGCGCGTTACCGTGGATGCGCCGGTTGTAGCGCGAACCCTGGACGAAGTGCCACTGGCCGTCCTTGCGCTGAACCTCGATCACCGACACGCCTTGGCAGGCCAGTGCCTTGCGCACATCGTCGGCCGATTGCGGCATGCCGCCGTGGGGGTAGAGGTAGCGGTAGTGGGTGTACTCGTTGTTGATCGCCATCAACGCCCGGTCTTTCTCTGCAGGAAACTCGAACAGGCTCATGCCGTCGTTGTTGTCGCCGAACTGGACTTCCTGTTGCTCGGCGGTGCCGTTGCCGCTCGGGTCGAACGCCGGGCCGTCCTTTTGCAACGGCTGGCCCCAGCTGATCAATACCGAGGATTTGTAGCCAGGCGGCAAGCTGATGGTGTCGCTGGTAGCGGCGGGGATGCTGTCAAAACCTAACAGTTTGCCGGTGCCTGCACTGACACTGGCAGCGAGCACGCTACGGCTCAGCAGGTTGCCGCCGAGGAACATCGCTGCACCGCACAGGGCGCCGGCGCTGATAAAGCCACGACGGCTGAGGCCGACCATGGTTTCGAGGTCGGTGGACTGGTTTTCTTCTAATAGGCTCACAACAGGCTCCCTGCGGGTTTTTGCAGCCACCTTAAAGAGCGATCGTGACGGTAATGTTTCAGAGCGGTGTACCGAGCAAAACGTTGGAGGGCGCGAACTGCACCCGTACCGCCTTACCCTTGGCCAGGCCCCGGCTCCGCAAGTGCAGCGGTTCGGCCAGCGCACACAGGGTCTGGCCATTGGGCAAGCCGATGCGCACTTCGCTGGGACCGTCTTCGGCATCGAGGATTTCTTCGATGACGCCTGTCAGGCAATTGTTTCCCGGCGTTGGATCGTCCTCGGGGCCGAGCAGGTCAAGCCAGCCGGCCTTGATCAGCGCCACCACTTCGATCCCGCTTTCCAGCTCCAGGCGCAGGGTGCTGTCGTGGGTGATCTGCGCATCGATGACCAAGCCTTCGGCCAGTTCCAGTCGAATCAAGTCGTTGCGACCCTGGCTCGCGATCGCCACGACCTTGCCGTGCAATTGATTGCGCGCGCTGGTCCGGAGCATCAATCGACCGAGCAGGTCGAGGTCGCTGGCATCTTCGGCAGCTTCCAGCACCTGAGCCTGCAGCGCTTGCAGCTTTTGATAAAGGCGCAAGACGCGCTCGCCTTCGCTGGACAGTCTGGCGCCACCGCCGCCCTTGCCGCCGACACTGCGCTCCACCAGCGGTTTCTGCGCGAGGTTGTTCAGCTCGTCGATGGCATCCCACGCCGCCTTGTAACTCAGGCCTGCGCTTTTTGCGGCACGGGTGATCGAACCCTGTTCGGCAATGTGTTGCAGCAAGGCAATGCGCTGCGGACGACGGACAATGTGCTGGGACAACAACGTAGGCAAGGACATGGCTAGACGCTTTGGGCGGTGGTGATGGGGAGTGACGTTGGCGGCTTGGGCTGCGGGAGTCAAGTCAGACCCGATCCTTGTGGGAGCCCTGTGGCGAGGGAGCAAGCTCCCTCGCCACAGGGCTCCCACAGGGTTTGTGTCCTCAGGTCAAACCGTGTCGCCGGGTTTGGGGGTTCGGGCCAGGCAATAGACATCGACCCGTGCAGCGCCGGCGTCCATCAATAGACGGGCCAGTGCCTGGGCCGTGGCGCCGGTGGTCAGCACGTCATCCACCAGCGCCAGGTGCCGACCCTTGATCGGTGCATCCGGGGCCAGTGCGAAGGCATGGCGCAGGTTATTTTTGCGGGCAGCGGCCTTCAGCGCCTGTTGCGCGCTGGTGTCCTGGACCCTCAGCAACAGCCTTTCATCGCAAGGAATGTCGAGGGTGGTGCCGAGCCAGCGGGCAAGCATCGCCGCCTGGTTGAAACCCCGTTGGCGCAGGCGTTTGGCCGCCAGTGGTACCGGAACCAGCGTGTCGGGTCGATCCAGGTCTTCATCGAAACGATGCAGTAGAAATCGGGCGAGCAGTTCGGCGAGCAGGCGACCGAACGGCCATTTCGCGCTGTGCTTGAAACGGGTGATCAGGCTGTCGACCGGAAAGCTGTAGGTCCAGGGAACGGCGACCCGTTCGAAGGCCGGCGGTTGCTTCAAGCACTGGCCGCACGTTATGCCGGCGGCGGGCAAGGGCAGGGCGCAGGTCTGACATTGGTCGCCGAGCCAGGGGAGCTCGGTTTCACAGGCGGTGCAAATGGGTGTCGCGTCATCGGACGTTTCGCCGCACAGCAAGCAGTGCTGTACGTTTTTTAACCAGATGTAAACCGATCCGTCGTATCGTGGTTGACAGCGCATCGCTCTTCCTTAAATATGCTGAAACATCCGTGTCGCCCTGTGGATATTCCGATCCCCAGGCGCTTGCCAAGCATAAAACAAAGGAAACGCCCATGAGCGCCAGCACCACTGCAACCCTGCGTCATGACTGGTCTTTGGCTGAAGTCAAAGCACTCTTCGTTCAGCCATTCAATGACCTGTTGTTCCAGGCGCAGACGGTGCACCGCGCGCATTTCGACGCCAACCGGGTCCAGGTGTCGACGCTGCTGTCGATCAAAACCGGCGCCTGCCCGGAAGATTGCAAATATTGTCCGCAGTCCGGTCACTACAACACCGGCCTGGAAAAAGAAAAACTGATGGAAGTGCAGAAGGTCCTCGAAGAGGCCGCTCGCGCCAAGGCCATCGGCTCGACTCGTTTCTGCATGGGCGCTGCCTGGAAACATCCGTCGGCCAAAGACATGCCGTACGTGCTGGAGATGGTCAAAGGCGTGAAAGCCATGGGCCTGGAAACCTGCATGACCCTCGGTCGCCTGGATCAGGACCAGACCGAAGCGCTGGCCCAGGCTGGCCTCGACTATTACAACCACAACCTCGACACCTCGCCGGAATTCTACGGCAGCATCATCACCACCCGTACGTACAGCGAGCGCCTGCAAACCCTGGCCTATGTGCGTGAGTCGGGGATGAAGATCTGCTCCGGCGGCATCCTCGGCATGGGTGAGTCGCTGGATGACCGCGCCAACCTGCTGATCCAGCTGGCCAACCTGCCGGAGCATCCGGAGTCGGTCCCGATCAACATGCTGGTGAAGGTGGCTGGCACGCCGCTGGAAAACGCCGACGATATCGACCCGTTCGATTTCATCCGCATGCTCGCCGTCGCCCGCATCCTGATGCCGCTGTCTCACGTGCGCCTGTCCGCTGGCCGCGAAGCCATGAACGAACAGATGCAGGCCCTGGCGTTCTTCGCCGGCGCCAACTCGATTTTCTACGGTGACAAACTGCTGACCACCGCGAACCCGCAGGCCGACAAGGACATGCAACTGTTCTCGCGCCTGGGCATCCTGCCGGAAGCGCGCGAAGAACACGCCGACGAAGTGCATCAGGCGGCGATCGAGCAGGCTTTGGTTGAGCAGAAGAGCAGCGAGCAGTTTTATAACGCGGCTGTTTGATCGCCACCGTTGATTTGATTGGAATATAAAACTATGTGGGAGCGGGCTTGCTCGCGAAAGCGGTATGACATTCAACATTGATGTCGACGGTGCCGCCGCTTTCGCGAGCAAGCCCGCTCCCACATGGATTGTGTTCACCTGAGTTATGTGATTTGACCTCAGAGGCCTGCATGTCTTTCGATCTCGCCGCACGCCTTGCTGCCCGTCGTGCCGAAAACCTTTATCGCCAGCGCCCGCTGCTCGAAAGCCCTCAAGGCCCGGAAGTGGTGGTCGATGGGCAGCCGTTGCTGGCGTTCTGTAACAACGATTACCTGGGCCTGGCCAATCACCCGCAAGTGATCGAAGCCTGGCGCGCCGGTGCGAGCCGTTGGGGCGTCGGCGGCGGGGCTTCGCACCTGGTCATTGGCCACAGCAGCCCGCATCACGCGCTGGAAGAAGCGCTGGCCGACCTGACCGGTCGCCCGCGTGCGCTGTTGTTTACCACCGGTTACATGGCCAACCTTGGCGCGGTCACCGCACTGGTGGGGCAGGGCGATACGGTGCTCGAAGACCGCCTCAATCACGCATCGTTGCTGGACGCGGGCCTGCTGTCCGGTGCGCGCTTCAATCGCTATCTGCATAACGACGCGGCGAGTCTGGCCAACCGTCTGGAGAAGGCCACCGGTAACACGCTGGTGGTCACCGACGGCGTGTTCAGCATGGACGGCGACATCGCCGACCTGCCGGCGCTGGCCCGGGAGGCCAAGGCCAAAGGCGCGTGGCTGATGGTCGATGACGCCCACGGCTTTGGTCCGCTAGGCGCCAATGGCGGCGGGATCGTCGAGCATTTCGGCCTGAGCCAGGACGACGTGCCGGTACTGGTCGGCACCCTCGGCAAGGCGTTCGGTACGGCCGGTGCTTTTGTCGCTGGCAGCGAAGAGCTGATCGAGACGCTGATCCAGTTCGCCCGCCCCTACATCTACACCACCAGCCAGCCACCGGCCCTCGCCTGCGCGACGTTGAAAAGCCTGGAACTGCTGCGCAGCGAACACTGGCGACGTGAGCACCTGAACACGCTGATCCGCCAGTTCCGCCAGGGTGCCGAGCAGATTGGCCTGGAACTGATGGACAGCTTCACGCCGATCCAGCCGATCATGATCGGCGATGCCGGGCGTGCGGTTCGACTGTCGCAGATGCTGCGCGAGCGCGGATTGATGGTGACAGCGATTCGTCCGCCAACCGTGCCCGCCGGCAGCGCCCGACTGCGCGTGACCTTGAGCGCTGCCCACAGCGAGGCGCAGGTGCAGCTATTGTTGAATGGATTGGCCGATTGTTTTCAACAACTGCGACCGGAGCCAAACCATGCGTGATCGTCTGATTCTGCTGCCCGGCTGGGGCCTGGGGATTTCACCGCTGGAGCCATTGGCCGCGGCATTGCAGGGGCTGGATGAACACTTGCGGGTCGAGATCGAGCCGTTGCCGGAACTGGAATCGAGCGATCTTGAAGAATGGCTGGATGAGCTGGATTCGACCGTGCCTCAGGACGCCTGGCTGGGTGGCTGGTCCCTCGGCGGTATGCTCGCCACCGAGTTGGCGGCCCGCCGCGGCGATCGTTGCTGCGGCTTGCTGACCCTGGCGAGCAATCCTTGCTTCGTCGCCCATGAGCAATGGCCGAGTGCGATGCCCGGCGAGACCTTCGACGCGTTTCTGGCCGGCTGCAAGGCAGAACCGCGCACGACCTTGAAACGCTTTTCGCTGCTCTGCGCCCAGGGGTCTGCAGACCGCGCGGGTTATCGAGACTGTTGCTCGGCGGCGCACCGCATACCAGTGCATCGGTGGCGATAAACGGTCTGGAACTGCTCGCGCAACTGGATACCCGTCAAGCGCTGCAGGCATTCCGCGGCCCGCAATTGCACCTGTTCGCCGGGCTCGACGGGCTGGTTCCCGCCGAGGCCGCACAAGCCCTGCTGGGGTTGCTGCCGGATGTCGAAATCGGCCTGATTGAACGGGCCGGCCACGCGTTTCTTCTGGAAGACCCCCACGGTGTGGCGGGGGCGATCCAGGCCTTTTTGCATGAGTTCGGCGATGACTGATCTATCCTTTCCCAACCTGCCCGGCGGCTTGCCTGACAAGCGCCAGGTGGCGGCCTCCTTTTCCCGCGCAGCGGCGAGTTATGACAGCGTTGCCGAATTGCAGCGCGATGTTGGCAGCCAGTTGTTGAACCGCTTGCCGGAAGACTTCGTACCCGGTCGCTGGCTGGACCTGGGGTGCGGCACCGGACACTTCAGTCGGGCGTTGAACGAGCGTTTCCCGGCCTGCCACGGCGTGGCGCTGGACATCGCCGAAGGTATGCTCAATCACGCACGGCCACTGGGTGGGGCCACGCATTTCATCGCCGGGGATGCCGAGCGCCTGCCATTGCAGGCTTCGACCTGCGATTTGATCTTCTCCAGCCTGGCGGTGCAGTGGTGCGCAGACTTCGCCGCGGTGCTCAGTGAAGCGCATCGAGTGCTGAAACCTGGCGGAATGTTCGCATTTGCTAGTCTGTGCGTGGGTACATTGTACGAACTGCGAGACAGTTGGCGTCAGGTGGACGGCATGGTGCACGTCAATCGCTTCCGTGAGTTCGGGGTTTATCAACAGCTTTGCGCGGGCAGCGGGTTGACCGTCGCGCAGCTGGAAACCCGTCCCCATGTGTTGCATTACCCGGATGTGCGCAGCCTGACTCATGAACTCAAGGCGCTGGGTGCGCACAACCTGAACCCCGGTCGGCCGGGCGGTTTGACCGGCAGGGCGCGAATCCTCGGCCTGGTCGAGGCCTATGAGCAGTTTCGCCAGGCCGAAGGTCTGCCGGCGACTTATCAAGTGGTGTACGCCGTTTTGGAGAAACCCTTATGAGTGCAGCCTATTTCATCACTGGCACCGACACCGATATCGGCAAGACCACCATTGCCGCAGGCCTGCTGCATGCCGCGCGATTGGCAGGCTTGAGCACGGCGGCGGGCAAGCCGGTGGCTTCCGGCTGCGACGTCACGCCCAAGGGCTTGCGCAATGCCGACGCGCTGGCGTTGATGGCGCAATGCTCGGTGCCTTTGACCTATGCCCAGGTCAACCCGGTGGCATTCGAGCCGGCGATCGCTCCGCATCTGGCGGCGCGGGAGGCTGGCGTGGTATTGACCGTGCAATCACTGTTGACGCCGATGCGCGAGCTTCTCGACCTGCAGGCTGACTTCACCCTGATCGAAGGCGCCGGCGGCTGGCGCGTGCCCCTGGCGGATCAGAACAACCTGTCGGATCTGGCGATGGCGCTGGACTTGCCGGTGATCCTGGTGGTTGGTGTGCGTTTGGGTTGCATCAATCATGCGCTGCTGACCGCAGAGGCGATTGCGCGGGACGGTCTGCAATTGGCGGGTTGGGTGGCCAATATCATCGATTCGAAAACCGCGCGCCTGGAAGAGAACCTGGCGACACTCGCCGAGCGAATCCCGGCGCCATGCCTTGGCCGCGTGCCGAAACTCAAATCGGTGACGGCCGAAGCGGTGGCCGAGCATCTACAGTTGGATCTGCTGGATTGAGGGCTGCGCCTCGCTGAACCCGCCTGGCTGAATTCACCTGCCAACGCCGCGACCCTGCGCGGCGTTTTTCTGCGTAAGTCCTTATCCCTCAACTAATCTTTCATGCATGGCCCATGGGTCCCATCGCTGCCGTGGCGTGGCTGCACGCCCGCCATTCACGCGGCGTGATGACGAACGGCAAAAGATCGGCGCTTGACAAGATTTGGTGGTAAACGTATGTTTCAAACAACTGTTTGACCGTCACAACAAATCAATGCGGTCGTTCATTTCCCGGTTACATCAGCAGAGGTTTATCGCTATGCCTGACTACAAGGCCCCCTTGCGTGATATTCGCTTCGTTCGTGACGAACTGCTCGGCTACGAAGCGCACTATCAGAGCCTTCCGGCTTGTGCAGACGCAACTCCG
Source organism: Pseudomonas sp. VI4.1 (assembly GCF_002029345.1). Taxonomy (NCBI): domain Bacteria; kingdom Pseudomonadati; phylum Pseudomonadota; class Gammaproteobacteria; order Pseudomonadales; family Pseudomonadaceae; genus Pseudomonas; species Pseudomonas sp. VI4.1. The sequence continues at coordinate 96,745 of NZ_MULM01000182.1, read as the reverse complement.
GACATGGTTGACGCCATTCTCGAAGAAGGCGCCAAGTTTTGTGAGCAGGTACTGGCTCCGCTGAACCGCGTGGGTGACACCGAAGGCTGCACCTGGAGCGAGTCCGGCGTTAAAACCCCGACGGGTTCAAGGAAGCCTACAAGCAATTCGTCGAAGGCGGCTGGCCAAGCCTGGCCCACGACGTCGAGCACGGCGGGCAAGGCCTGCCGGAGTCTCTGGGCCTGGCAGTCAGCGAAATGGTCGGCGAGGCCAACTGGTCGTGGGGCATGTACCCAGGCCTGTCCCATGGCGCGATGAACACCATCTCCGAGCACGGCACGCCTGAGCAGCAAGAGGCTTACCTGACCAAACTGGTGTCCGGCGAATGGACCGGCACCATGTGCCTGACCGAACCGCACTGCGGCACCGACCTGGGCATGCTGCGCACCAAGGCCGACCCTCAGGCCGACGGTTCGTACAAAGTCTCCGGCACCAAGATCTTCATATCGGCCGGCGAACACGACATGGCCGACAACATCGTCCACATCGTGCTGGCACGCCTGCCGGATGCACCGGCCGGCACCAAAGGCATTTCCCTGTTCATCGTGCCGAAGTTCATGCCGAACGCCGACGGTTCGATCGGCGCGCGTAACGCCGTGACCTGTGGTTCCCTGGAACACAAGATGGGCATCCACGGCAACGCCACCTGCGTGATGAACTTCGACGCGGCCACCGGTTACCTGATCGGCCCGGCGAACAAAGGTCTGAACTGCATGTTCACCTTTATGAACACCGCTCGCCTGGGCACCGCACTGCAAGGTCTGGCCCACGCCGAAATCGGCTTCCAGGGCGGCCTGAAATACGCTCGCGATCGCCTGCAAATGCGCTCCCTGACGGGCCCGAAAGCGCCGGAAAAAGCCGCTGACCCGATCATCGTGCACCCCGACGTACGTCGCATGCTGTTGACCATGAAAGCCTTCGCTGAAGGCAACCGTGCGATGGTTTACTTCACCGCCAAGCAAGTCGACATCGTCAAATATGGCGTGGATGAAGAAGAGAAGAAAAAAGCCGACGCCCTGTTGGCGTTCATGACGCCGATCGCCAAAGCCTTCATGACTGAAGTCGGTTTCGAGTCCGCCAACCACGGCGTGCAGATCTACGGCGGCCACGGCTTCATCGCCGAGTGGGGCATGGAGCAGAACGTTCGCGACAGCCGCATTTCGATGCTGTACGAAGGCACCACCGGGATCCAGGCACTCGACCTGCTGGGCCGTAAAGTGCTGATGACTCAAGGCGAAGCCCTGAAAGGCTTCACCAGGATCGTCCACAAGTTCTGCCAGACCAACGAAGGCAACGAAGCGGTCAAAGAGTTCGTCGAGCCATTGGCGGCGCTGAACAAGGAATGGGGCGAACTGACCATGAAGGTCGGTATGGCGGCCATGAAAGACCGCGAAGAAGTCGGCGCGGCGTCGGTGGATTACCTGATGTACTCCGGTTACGCCTGCCTGGCCTACTTCTGGGCTGACATGGCGCGCCTGGCTGCCGAAAAACTGGCTGCCGGCACCTCGGAAGAGGCGTTCTACACCGCCAAGCTGCAGACCGCGCGCTTCTACTTCCAGCGCATCCTGCCGCGTACCCGCACCCACGTGGTAACCATGCTGTCGGGCGCCAGCAACCTGATGGACATGAAAGAAGAAGACTTCGCACTGGGCTACTAAGCCTTACGCGGTTTTTCACAAGGCCGCTGCTTCTTCGGAAGCAGCGGCCTTTTTTTGTGCCCCGTGTAGGAGCCGGCTTGCTGGCGAACCAGACGACGCGGTGAATCAGATGCGCCGCTTGAGTCGCAAAAATCTGGCTCACATTCCAGAGCACAAAAAACGCCGCTGCGGGTTGAGTGATGATCGCGCATTCAGCGTCTGGACAGTGATTGTGGGGCCTGGCGGGCGGCAGTAGGTTTGAGCCATCTGCTGCCGGAGAAATAACCATGCCTGAGTACAAAGCTCCCCTGCGCGACATGCGCTTTCTGATCGACCACGTGTTCGACTTTCACCGCCACTACGCCGCGCTGGGCGCCACCGATGCCAGCCCGGACATGGTCAATGCGATCCTTGAAGAAGGCGCGAAGTTCTGTGAGAACGTGCTCGCACCGCTCAACCGCAGCGGTGACGAAGAAGGCTGCCATTTCGACAACGGCGTGGTGACGACGCCTGCAGGGTTCAAGCAGGCCTTCGCCCAATACGTTGAAGGCGGGTGGCATGGTCTGGCAGCGGATCCGACCTACGGCGGCCAGGGTTTGCCCAGCTCCCTGGGCCTGGTCATCAGTGAGATGGTCGGTTCCAGCAATACGTCCTGGGGCATGTACCCCGGCCTGACCCACGGTGCGATGTCGGCGATCCACGCGCACGGTACGCACGCGCAAAAGCAGACCTACCTGAGCAAACTCACCGCCGGCCAATGGACCGGCACCATGTGCCTGACCGAAGCCCATTGCGGCACTGACCTGGGCATCATCAAGACCCGCGCCGTACCGGCGACCGATGGCAGTTACGCGATCTCCGGCAGCAAGATTTTCATCTCCGCCGGCGAACACGACATGAGCGATAACATCATTCACCTGGTGCTGGCGAAGCTGCCGGATGCGCCGGCCGGGACCAAGGGCATTTCGCTGTTCATCGTGCCCAAGTTCCTGCCCGATGCCCAAGGCGAGGCGGGCGAGCGCAACGGGGTGTCCTGCGGTTCGATCGAACACAAAATGGGGATCAAGGCCTCGGCCACCTGCGTGCTCAACTTCGACGGGGCCCAGGGCTTTTTGATCGGTGAGCCGAACAAGGGCCTCAACTGCATGTTCACCATGATGAACCATGCACGCCTTGGCACCGGAATGCAGGGGCTGTGCCTGGGCGAGGCGAGTTTCCAGGGGGCCATCCAATACGCCAATGACCGTCTGCAGATGCGCTCGCTGACCGGCCCGAAAGCACCGGAGAAAGTCGCCGACCCGATCATCGTTCATCCGGATGTGCGCCGGATGTTGCTGACCATGAAAGCCTTCAACGAAGGCAATCGGGCGCTGACCTACTTCACCGCGCAATGGCTGGATACCGCGCATCTGAGCCCGGACGCTGGCGCACGGCAAGAGGCCGAAGACTTATTGGCGTTCCTGACGCCGATCTGCAAAGCCTTCATGACCGACACGGGCCTGGAGGTGACCAACCACGGCATGCAGGTGTTCGGTGGTCACGGTTTCATTCGTGAATGGGGCATGGAGCAGTTGGTCCGCGACTGCCGGATCGCGCCGATCTACGAGGGCACCAACGGGATTCAGGCGCTGGACTTGCTCGGACGAAAGGTGCTTGGTAGCCAGGGCAAGCTGTTGCGCGGATTCACCAGGATCGTCCACACATTCTGCGCCGCCAACGCCGGGCATCCGCAGCTCGCCAGCTATGTGGCGCAGCTCAACGAACTGAATCAGCAATGGGGCGAGTTGACCACCAAAGTCGGCATGGCCGCGATGAAAAATCCGGATGAGGTCGGTGCTGCATCGGTGGATTATCTGATGTACAGCGGTTACATCATCCTGGGTTATCTGTGGCTGCGTATGGCGCTGGTGGCTCAGGCGCAGCTCGACGACGGCAGTGGCGATGCCGATTACTGCAAGGGCAAATTGGCGACCAGCGAGTTTTACTTCAAGCGATTGTTGCCACGCACCGCCGCGCATCGGGCTGCTATCGAGGCGGGTAGCGATTGCCTGATGCAGCTGCCGGCGGAGTTGTTCGCGCTTTAAATGTAGGCACGAACTCGCTCCGGGCAGCGTTCCGGCGATGGACCCGAGTGCGCCGCGTTTATGTAGGAGCGAGCTTGCTCGCGAAGGACTCAAGGGCGCCGCGGTTATCCAGTCAGCACGCGTTATCGTTGACGACCATCGCGAGCAAGCTTGCTCCTACAGCGGGCTGTGTCATCCCTGGATATTCAGTGACCAAAAATAACAAAACGGTCACTGACTGACCCTATGTGTCGTAAAAGTTGTTGGGGTACACTCGGCCTCAACGAAAGAGACATCCCTACGACTCACCTGTTTAGATCTTGCGAGGTTTGCCATGGCTGACTACAAAGCGCCCCTGCGCGATATGCGCTTCGTCCTCAATGAAGTCTTCGAGGTCGCCAGACTCTGGGCCGAACTGCCGGCGCTGGCCGAGACCGTGGATGCCGAAACCGTCGAAGCCATTCTCGAAGAAGCCGGCAAGGTCACCAGCAAAAGCATCGCGCCGTTGAGCCGTGCGGCTGACGAAGAAGGCTGCCATTGGGCGGACGGAGTCGTCACCACCCCGGCCGGTTTCCTGCAGGCGTACCAGACTTACGCGCAAGGCGGTTGGGTCGGTGTCGGTGGCGATCCCGCCTACGGTGGCATGGGCATGCCCAAGGCGGTCTCGGCCCAGGTCGAGGAAATGGTCAACTCCGCCAGCCTGTCGTTCGGCCTGTACCCGATGCTGACCGCCGGCGCTTGTCTGTCGATCAACGCCCACGCCAGTGACGAGCTGAAAGCTGCCTACCTGCCGAACATGTACGCCGGGGTCTGGGCCGGTTCGATGTGCCTGACCGAGCCGCACGCCGGGACCGACCTGGGGATCATCCGTACCAAGGCCGAGCCTCAGGCCGACGGTTCCTACAAGGTCAGCGGCACCAAAATCTTCATCACCGGCGGTGAACACGACCTGACCGAGAACGTCATCCACCTGGTGCTGGCCAAGCTGCCGGACGCACCGGCGGGGCCGAAAGGCATTTCGCTGTTCCTGGTGCCGAAGTTCATGGTCAACGCCGATGGCAGCCTGGGCGCACGCAACCCGGTCAACTGCGGCTCGATCGAACACAAGATGGGCATCCAGGCCTCCGCGACCTGCGTGATGAACTTCGACGAAGCCGTGGGTTACCTGGTCGGTGAGCCGAACAAAGGGTTGGCGGCGATGTTCACCATGATGAATTACGAGCGCCTGGGCGTCGGCATCCAGGGCCTGGCCAGCGGCGAGCGCTCCTACCAGAACGCCGTGGAATACGCCCGCGATCGCCTGCAAAGCCGTGCGCCGACCGGCGCGCAAAACCAGGGCAAGGTCGCCGACCCGATCATCGTCCACCCGGACGTGCGTCGCATGCTGCTGACCATGAAAGCCTCGAACGAAGGCGGGCGGGCCTTCTCCACCTATGTGGCGATGCAACTGGACACCGCCAAATTCAGCGAAGACGCCACCACCCGTAAACGCGCCGAAGACCTGGTCGCCTTGCTGACCCCGGTGGCCAAGGCGTTCCTCACCGATCTCGGCCTGGAAACCACGATCCACGGCCAGCAGGTATTCGGCGGCCACGGTTACATCCGCGAGTGGGGCCAGGAGCAACTGGTGCGCGACGTGCGCATCACCCAGATCTACGAAGGCACCAATGGCATTCAGGCGCTGGACCTGGTCGGCCGCAAGATCGTCGGCACGGGCGGGGCGTTCTACAGCCTGTTCGCCGACGAAATCCGCCATTTCACCGCGACCGCCAGCCCAGACCTCGCCGAATTCACCCAGCCGCTGAACGACGCGGTGACCACCCTCGACGAATTGACCGCGTGGTTGCTCGACCGGGCGAAACACAACCCGAACGAAATCGGCGCCGCCTCGGTCGAGTACCTGCAAACCTTCGGTTACGTGGCCTATGCCTACATGTGGGCACTGATGGCCAAGGCGGCCTTGGGCAAAGAAGCGCAGGACGATTTCTACGCCAGCAAACTGGGCACGGCGCGGTTCTATTTCGCGCGCTTGTTGCCGCGTATTCATTCGTTGAGCGCATCGGTGCAGGCCGGTAGCGAATCGCTGTTTTTGCTCGATGCTGCCCAGTTCTGACCCGGTAACGCCATGTAAGCAATCTCTTACAAAGCGTGATGCTGTTTTCCCATAGTCGAAAATTGGATCCACAGTTAATCTACTGCTTATGGACGTCGCGCAGGAAGCGCAAAGCAACAACACGGACACGTAGGATTCTGCCAGGACGGCGGAGTGAAAAGGATGTCAGGGAAAAGTCTGCAAAGCCCCGCTTCGGCGGGGTTTTCTTTGCGCGATTGAAAAGTGCTCCGCTGAACAGTGTTCAGCTGACCCCTACAGGGAGGGCGAGTTGTCCAGGCGGTCATCCGGTCCGTTCATCACCTCTTCCAGCAAGGTCCGCAACAACGCCAGCGAGGCTTGTTGACGCTGCACGTCCCGACACACCAACCCGACTTTCAATGGCACCCGCGGCTCGGTCAGTGGTTTCCATAGCAGTTGGTTGTTCCCGAGCGCCCTCTGCGAGCGTCCGGGAAGGACAGTCGCCAGCCGGGTGTGGGGCAGGCTGTCGAGAATCCCCGCCATGTTGTTCAGTTCGGCCTGCACCTGCGGACGTCGTCCCAGGCTGGCCAGTTGCGTTTGCCAGATCTGTCGCACCTGGAACTCTTCACCCAGCAGCAACATCGGCAACTCCGCGGCCTGACTCATGGACACTTTCTTGAATTCGCGCAATGGGTGGTCCGCCGGGATGACCAGGGTCAGTTCGTCTTCGTAGAGCAGCACACCGTGCAGGCCGGGCTGACGGGGCGGCAAGTAGCTGATGCCGATATCCAGCGAACCGTTGAGCAGCCGTCGCTCGATTTCCAGCCCCGTCAGTTCATAGATCTGCACCACCAGATGCGGCTGCGCCTTGCGCACGCGTTCGAGCATCTGTGGTACCAGGCTGGTATGGACGGTCTGCAACACACCGATGGCCAGGGTGCGTAGCGCCTGCCCCTTGAAATTACCCAAGGCTTCGCGCGCCCGTTGCAGGCCATCAAGCAACGGCAGCGCGTGGTTGTACAGCGTGTGGGCGGCCAGGGTTGGCAGCAGACGTTTGCTGCTGCGTTCGAACAGGCTGACATCCAGGTTCTGTTCGAGATGGCGAATCTGCTGTGACAGCGCCGGCTGGGAGATTGACAGTCGCTCGGCGGCCCGGCCCACATGGCCCTCTTCATAGACCGCGACGAAATAACGCAGTTGCTTGAAATCCATAAGTAATGCTTATCGAAAATGCTGTGAAATCGAAATGGTCCAACGTCTTGTCTGAGCCTAGTCTAACCGCATTCACAAGGCTTGCAGGGCCAAAGAGCGCGATGAATACCGTTTATACCGATGGTGTTTACATAGGTAAGGCAAAAAACCTCACACGAGGTTTGAGCAGATGAATTTGTTCAACTTGCGGCGCAATCCACCGAGTCTTGATGACTTGGCCGTTGACGACCACCCGCCGTCCAAGGGCGACAACCTCACCAGTGAGTGCCTGATGCCCAGTGTCGAGCGGCCGAAACAGGTGTTTGCGCGCGGCCAGGGCTCCTGGTTGTGGGACAGCGAAGACCGCGCGTACCTGGATTTCTCACAGGGTGTAGGCGCCAATAGCCTCGGGCATAGTCCTTCGGCACTGGTCAATGCCCTCGCGGCGCAAGCCCGGTCGCTGATCAACCCCGGTTTCGGTCTGCATAACCGCGGGATGCTCAACCTCGCCCAGCGCTTGTGCGCCAGTACCGGCAGTGACCAGGCGTACCTGCTCAACAGTGGCAGTGAAGCCTGCGAAGCGGCGATCAAGCTGGCACGCAAGTGGGGACAGCAGCATCGCGGTGGTGCCTCGCGAATCATCGTGGCCAATAACGGTTGCCACGGGCGTAGTCTCGCGACGATATCGGCGTCGGACAGTTCCAGCTTGATCAATCGATTCGAGCCGCAACTGCCAGGCTTCAGTCACGTTCCGTTCAATGACCTTGCGGCGCTGCACGCGGCCGTGGATGCCCGGACCGTGGCAATCATGCTGGAGCCGATCCAGAGCGAAGCCGGGGTGATTCCGGCCACCGCGCATTACCTCAAGGGGGTCGAGCGGCTGTGCCGTGAACTGGGGATCCTGCTGATCCTTGACGAAGTGCAAACCGGGGTCGGTCGCTGCGGCACGTTGCTCGCCGAACAGTCCTACGGAGTGCGGGCCGATATCGTCGTGCTCGGCAAAGGCCTGGGCGGGGGCGTGCCATTGGCGGCGTTGCTGGCGCGGGGCAAGGCCTGCTGTTTCGATATCGGCGAGCTGATGGGCACTCACCATGGCAATGCGCTGATGACGGCGGCCGGTCTTGCCGTACTCGACAGTGTGCAGGACAAGGCTTTTCTCGAGCATGTCGGCGATACCGGCCAGCACCTGCGCGACGGCCTGGCTCGATTGGCCCATCGCTACGGCCACGGCGAATTACGTGGGCAGGGGCTGCTTTGGGGGCTGACGTTGTCTGACGATTCGGCGGACAACGTCGTCAAAGCTGCGCTGTACGAAGGGCTGCTGCTCAACGCCCCGCAACCCGATTGCCTGCGCTTTACCCCGGCCCTGACCGTCAGCAAGGCCAACATCGACGACATGCTTCTGCGCCTGGCGCGTGCCTTCTCCCGTGTGCGCACCGCGCAACTGCAGTGCCGCAAAGGGATTGCGGTCTGATCAGACTCGGTCCTGCACGAAATACCGAACCGTCTCGCGGTATAACGCATCGCCTCGCGCTTGTTTCTTTTGGCGCGGGGCGTTTTTTTGTCGGCAGCCTTTGCCGTCAAGGTTCGATGCCCGGACTGCGACGATACTGAACCCTGACGAACGGTATGGGTCGATAAGGTGTAGGCTCACACGAGCCAACCTCAACCAGGAGCTGCCCCATGGACTTTATTCGAATCATCATCGCCATTCTGTTGCCGCCACTGGGTGTGTTCCTGCAGGTCGGTTTTGCTGGCGCGTTCTGGCTGAATATTCTGCTGACGTTGTGCGGTTATATTCCGGGGATCGTGCATGCGGTGTACATCATTGCCAAACGCTGAGTTCATCTGCGTCAGATAGATCGCTTTCGCGAGCAAGCCCGGTCCCACATTAGATCTTCAGTGAGCACAGTATTTGTGTGCGACCGAGATCAAATGTGGGACCGGGCTTGCTCGCGAATGAGGCGCCACAATTCCTGCGCCAAGCGCAGACTTCAGACCGCGAGCGCCATCACCCGCCGATAAAACAACCACTCCTGCTCCAGCGCATGGGCCTGATTGCCGGCCTTGCGGAAACCATGGCGTTCGTCCGCGTAATAATGCGCTTCAACCGGGATGCCGTTTTTCTGCAGCGCCTCGACCATGTCGCGTGTCTGTTGCGGCACCACCACGGCATCCAGTTCACCTTGAAAGAAAATCACCGGGACACTGATGTTGCCCGCGTGCAGCAGCGGCGTTCGCGCGGCGTAACGTTCGGCATCCACGACCGGATCACCGATCAACCAATCCAGATAGTCGCCTTCGAACTTGTGGGTCGCACGGCCAAGGGCGACAGGATCGCTGACGCCATACAGGCTGGCGCCAGCGCGAAAGACCTGGTGGAAGGCCAAGGCGCAAAGGGTGGTGTAGCCGCCGGCGCTGCCGCCACGAATAAACGCCTGGTCACCGTCGATCAGCCCACGCTCGGCGAGATAGGTGACGACCGCGCACGCATCTTCGACATCGACATCGCCCCAGCTCAAATGCAGCGCCTGGCGATAAGCCCGGCCGTAGCCGCTGCTGCCGCGGTAATTGAGGTCGGCCACGGCGAAGCCGCGTTGCGCCCAGTACTGGATACGCGGGTCGAGCATCGGGTAGCAGGCCGAGGTCGGGCCGCCGTGGATGAACACCACGAGGGGCGGTTTCGCCTTCCCGCTCATCGCCGGGTAGAAGAAGCCATGGGCTTGGCCCGAGCCGCTCGGATAGCGCAGGGTTTGCGGCAGGCTGATCTGTTCGGCAGGCAATGGCGCGACACCGCCGGCCAGCACCTTGACCTGGCGGGTGCTGCGATCGATGGCAATCACCGCCGCCGGGCTGATCGGCGACGCGGCGATGCAGTAAATGAACTGCTCGTCCAGGGCGAGGTGGCGGAAGCGGCTGTAGTCGCCGGTGAAATCCTCTCCCTTGTCACCGCCAAGTCCCAGCCGGCCAAAACCGCCTTCGGTCCAGCTTGCCAGATAGCGGCCTTCGCCCAGTGGCAGCCAGGTGCATCCGCCCAGTTGCCACGGTGCCGGCCCATGGTCGGCTGCGGCGCTGGGCAAAGGGCTCAGGTCATCGCCCGATTCCATCCATGGCTGCCAATAGCCGCCGCGATCGGTCAGGCAAAACAGCCGGCCGCCGGCATCGAACCGAGGCTGTTGCAACGACTCCTGAACGCCATCGCCGGCCACGCAGCGCGGCTGGACATAACCGCCATCGCCCTGGCGTTCGGCAACCATCAGGCGGGTCGCGGTCCATGGCTGGTCCGGGCGGCGCCATTCGATCCAGGCCAGGCGGCGAGCATCCGGACTCAGGGTCGGTGCGGCGTAAAAATCCGCACCTTCGGCCAGTAAGTGTCGCGCCCCGTCCAGCAGGTTTATGGCCACCAGACGATGCCGGTCACGGTACTCTTCAACCGCCAGCACCCGCCCGTCGGCGAACTGCAGATCGCCGTAGCGACACTCGTTTGACGTCAGCGCCTCAGGCTCGCCGGTGAGCGACTGTCGATAAAGCTGCTGGTCGGCCTCGTTGACGAAAACGACTCCGTCATCGGTCAGGCAAAACGCCCCACCGCCGTATTCGTACACTCGACTGCGCACACTGAAACCCGGCGGCGTCAGGCAATGGGCCTGGCCGTCGCGCCACTGCCAGAGGCGGCAGGCGGCATCTTCGGGGCGGTACTCGTTCCAGAACAGTCCATGCCGGCCGAGCTGCAATTCGGCAAAGTCGACACCGGCGGCGACGGCTCTGGCGGCGCTGAAGGGTTCAGCTTTTGGCGATGAGGCGTGAATTTCGTTCATTGCGAAAGGCCAGTTGTTCGATGGTCTGGGTTGCGTGCTCGGCTTCTTCGCGGGCCTTGAGGATCACGCCGTGATGGTGCGACTTGCTGCACACCGGGTCGGCGTTGCTCGCGTCACCCGTGAGCATGAACGCCTGGCAACGGCAGCCGCCGAAGTCTTTTTCTTTCTCGTCGCAAGAGCGGCACGGCTCGGGCATCCAGTCGTAACCGCGAAAACGGTTGAAGCCGAACGAGTCGTACCAGATATGCTGCATGCTGTGGTCGCGCACGTTGGGAAATTGCACCGGCAGCTGTCGGGCGCCGTGACAAGGCAGGGCGGTTCCGTCCGGCGTGACGGTCAGAAAAATGCTGCCCCAGCCGTTCATGCAGGCTTTCGGGCGTTCTTCATAATAGTCCGGGGTGACGAAAATCAGTTTGCACGGATGCCCTTCGGCTTCCAGCTTGGCGCGATATTCATTGGTGACACGTTCGGCGCGGACCAGTTGTTCCTTGGTCGGCAACAGGCCGACCCGATTGAGCTGCGCCCAACCGTAAAACTGGCAGGTGGCGAGTTCGACGAAGTCGGCTTCAAGGGCGATGCACAGCTCGATGATGCGGTCGATCTTGTCGATGTTGTGCCGGTGGGTCACGAAATTCAACACCATCGGATAGCCGTGGGCTTTCACCGCGCGGGCCATTTCCAGTTTCTGCGCGAAGGCTTTTTTCGAGCCGGCCAGCAGGTTGTTCACTTGCTCGTCGCTGGCCTGGAAGCTGATCTGGATGTGGTCCAGGCCGGCTTTTTTGAAGTCGCTGATTTTCTGCTCGGTGAGGCCGATGCCCGAGGTGATCAGGTTGGTGTAGAAGCCCAGCTTGCGCGCTTCAAAGATCAGCTCGGCGAGGTCCTGGCGCACCAGCGGTTCACCCCCGGAAAAACCCAACTGCGCCGCGCCCATTTCCCGCGCTTCGCGGAACACCTTGATCCACTGCTCGGTGCTCAGTTCCTTGCCTTGCTCGGCAAAATCCAGCGGGTTGGAGCAGTAGGGGCATTGCAGCGGGCAGCGATACGTCAGCTCGGCCAGCAGCCACAGCGGCAGGCCGATCTCGGGTTTGGGCGGTAACTTGGCTGAAACGGAATCAGGCAAGTTCGATCCAGTGCTGAGCACGGGCGACCTCCATGAATTGCTCGATGTCTTCACCGAGCTCGGGCACGCCGGGGAATTGCGCGTCCAGTTCGGTGATGATCGCCGCGACATCCCGCTCGCCGTCGATCAGGCCGCCGATCAAGGCAGCGCTTTCATTGAGTTTGATCATGCCTTCCGGATAGAGCAACACATGGCCTTTCTGAGCCGGTTCGTACTGGAAGCGATAGCCGGGACGCCAGGTCGGGGTCTTGCTGCGGTCGAAACTCATAGGGTGATTCCTTTATGCCAGACCCGTTGCCCGGTCACGCTGTGATACGGCGGGCGGTTCAGTTCGTAGGCCATGCTCATGGCATCGAGCATGCTCCAAAGAATGTCCAGTTTGAACTGGAGAATTTCCAGCATGCGCTCCTGGCCTTCCCGGGTCTTGTAGTGCTCGAGCGTGATCGCCAGACCATGTTCGACATCCCGGCGCGCCTGACCCAGGCGGGTGCGGAAATACTCGTAGCCAGCCGGGTCGATCCACGGGTAATGCTGCGGCCAGCTGTCGAGGCGCGATTGGTGGATCTGCGGCGCGAACAGTTCGGTCAGCGAGCTGCTTGCGGCTTCCTGCCAACTGGCGCGGCGGGCGAAGTTGACGTAGGCGTCCACGGCGAAACGCACGCCGGGCAGCACCAGTTCCTGGGAGCGCAGCTGATCCGGGTCGAGGCCGACGGCCTGGCCCAGACGCAGCCAGGCTTCGATGCCGCCGTCTTCGCCGGGGGCACCGTCATGGTCGAGCAGGCGCTGTATCCACTCGCGGCGGATCTCGCGGTCCGGGCAGTTGGCGAGGATGGCGGCGTCCTTCAGTGGGATGTTCACCTGATAGTAAAAGCGGTTGGCGACCCAGCCCTGGATCTGCTCGCGGGTCGCCCGGCCTTCATACATCGCCACATGATAGGGGTGGTAGATGTGGTAGTAGGCGCCCTTTGCCCGCAGGGCTGCTTCGAATTCGGCGGGGGACATTGCGATGTCAGTCACAGCACAATACTCATGCCGTCATACGCCACTTCAACCTTGCGCCGACCCAGCTCCGCACGCTCCGGCGAGTCCTCATCGAGAATCGGGTTGGTGTTGTTGATGTGAATCAGCACTTTGCGCGGCTTGGGCAGTTGCTCCAGCACTTCCAGCATGCCGCCGGGGCCGTTCTGTGCCAGGTGGCCCATTTCCCGGCCAGTGCGAGTGCCGACGCCCCGACGCTGCATTTCGTCGTCGTCCCACATCGTGCCGTCCACCAGCAGGCAATCGCTGCCGGCCATGATTTCCAGCAGCGGCGCATCGACCTTGCCCAGGCCCGGGGCGTAGAACAGCTTGCCGCCGGTGCTCAGGTCTTCGACGATCAGGCCGATGTTGTCGCCCGGGTGCGGGTCGAAGCGGTGTGGAGAGTACGGTGGCGCGGCGCTGCGCAGGGGCAGCGGGGTAAAGCGCAGGCTCGGGCAGGCCGGGATGGTGAAGCTGCGGTCGAGTTCGATGCGGTTCCAGCTCAGCCCGCCATTCCAGTGGGTCAGCATGGTGAACAACGGAAAGCCGGTAGTCAGGTCTTCGTGGACCATGTCGGTGCACCAGACCTGATGCGGGCAACCTTCGCGCAGGCTGAGCAGGCCGGTGGTGTGGTCGATCTGGCTGTCCATCAGGATGACTGCGCTGATCCCGGTATCGCGCAGGGCGCGGCCCGGTTGCATGGGCGCGAAGCTCTGGAGCTGGGCGCGGATGTCCGGCGAGGCATTGCACAGCACCCAGTTCACGCCGTCGTCGGAAATCGCGATGGATGACTGGGTTCGCGCCTTGGCTCGCAGGCTGCCGCTACGAAAACCCGCGCAGTTCGCGCAGTTACAGTTCCACTGGGGGAAGCCGCCGCCAGCGGCGGAACCTAGAATCTGGACAAACATGGCTGCTCCATCATTTAAACGCTGAAAATAAAAACGCCCCGGCGAGCCGAGGCGTTGAACATCATGCTCCACCAAAAATGGCAGAACTTAGCGGCTTGCGAAGTACATGGTGACTTCAAAGCCGATACGCAGGTCGGTGTAAGCAGGTTTGGACCAGGACATAAGAGTGCTCCTTTCAGGTAGACGGGACAGTTGATACCTATACATATAGTCCACCTCCAGCGGAGATGTTCAGATAGTTAGGCGGCTATGTTACTCAAAATTTCAAAATGATTGGCCGCGAATCTTTGAGAAAGCTCATTGCAGTACCGGTAATGATCAGTTTGCCGCTTGCCAGGGCGCACCCGGCGCCGCGCTGTTGGCCAGGCAGCGCCTGCCGCCGTCTGCCTTGTTCAGTCGCCGGATGGCATTGAGCAGGGTGGCGCGGTCGATCTGCAGAATCGCCTCGGGCAATTGGGTCAGATAATCCGACGAGTGGCCGGCCAGTTTGCCCTGCCACAACAGTTCGGCAGCCTGAGCGACGGGCAGCGCGGTGCTGACGAACTGATCGGCCAAGGCTTGGCGTTGGGCGACGAAGGCCAAGTCATCGATGCCATCGATCAGCCCTGGCAAGGCGTTCAGGAACTGTTCGATGTGCCCCAGCAGGTCCACCGGCGCAACGCTGGGTGATTGCACGCCGAATAGCAGCCCGGTCTGCCCATGAACCTGGCGCAGGCCGCTGAAGACGGCATAGCCCAGTTGCAGCTCTACCCGCAGGCGTTGGTAGAAGGGGGTCTGGCACAGGTGAGCGAGCAAGCGCCAGGCGGCTTCGTCGGCGATGTCCCGGGTTGCGCTCGGGCAGAAGAGCAATAGCGCGTGCTCGCTGGAGTCGGTGTCGATGCAGTGCCATAGCTGTGCGCCGATCGATGACAGCGGCGTCAGTTGAGTGTCCGGGTTGCCCGGTACACGGCTCAAGGCCAGGCCCATCGCCGCTTGAGTCCGGGCGGACAAGCCGGTCGCCAGACCCTCCCAGCGCGCATTCGTCCAAAGCTGCTGCCAGTCGCCCGTTTCGGCGGTGTGCGCAAGGCAGCGCTCAGGCAGTGCCTTGAGCAGCTGCCGAATCGGCATCAGCGGGGTGCTTGTCGATGTCGCTGGTGAGACATCGATAGCCGCCTTTGTCAGTTCTTTCAACGCATGCTCGAGGACTACCGGCATCGGCTCCTGCAGTCCGGTCATCTTCAACAGCCATTCATTGCCCGAAGCGCTGAGAGAAAACTCGACACCCGCCTGCCGAGCATCGTCACGCAAGGGTTGCAGATGGTGTTCCAGTGCGGATTGAAGCTTGCTGCAAGGCGCCGAGTCCAGGCGCCAACGCAGGTATACGGCGCCTTGCGCGGTGTTATCCGGCAAGGCCTGGCTGAAGTGCATCGGCGAGTGTTCGCGGCGACTGCGCGTGCGATCCTGGGCAAAGGTTCGCAGACCACGG
This sequence comes from Pseudomonas sp. VI4.1, assembly GCF_002029345.1. Lineage (NCBI taxonomy): Bacteria > Pseudomonadati > Pseudomonadota > Gammaproteobacteria > Pseudomonadales > Pseudomonadaceae > Pseudomonas > Pseudomonas sp. VI4.1. The sequence continues at coordinate 81,416 of NZ_MULM01000182.1, read as the reverse complement.
TGTTTGCTGGTCTGGCCGCGGATCAGTCCGGCACTCGGCGCTTGAGGTTCGGTGGATAAAAACGGGTTGGCTGTCGGCAGTTGCCATGGGTGGCTGAAGTTATCCACAGCGCCCATTTGCTGGAGGATCTGCTTCAGGGCGACGGCACCCTGGTCGGATAAACCGCGCTCAAGCTGCTCGCTGTCCAGCCGGGCCAGTTGCAGGGCCGTGCTGACTTGCTGCTGTCGTTGCAACAGGGCAGCGTATTCTTCGCGCAATGCGCTCCAGTCCTGGCCAGAGGCAAAAAAGCCCAGCCAGTCCAGTAACTGCTCGCGGATCCCGGCGTGGGCTGCCTGGTTGGGCAAGGTGAATTCGATGTGCAGCAACGCTTGCGCATTGAACCGGTACAGCGGCGCGGCTTTCAGGCTGTCGGCCATCCCGCTGGCGCGCAATACCGCGAGCAGCCCCCCGGGTTTTGCCGCGTTCAACCAATGGCACAGGAACGCCAAGGCTTCGGCCGATGAATCCGGCAGCGCTTCGAAGGCAAACAACAGGTCCAGCCGACCTTCGCCGGCCTGTTGATAACTATTGCTGGAAGACGCCATCAGCGGCACTGGGGGTTGTTGCGGGACTTGTTTTCCTGGCGCAAGGACAGCGCCAACGCTTTGCGCCAGCGACTTCAACTCATCGATACTCTGCGGCCCCGCCAGGCTCAGCGTCATCTGCCCGGTCTGATAAAACCGTTGATGGAAATCCTTCAGTGCCTGCTGGAACCCGCTCTGCGGCAGCGGCAGGCTATAGCGATTACCCGCATGAAACGCACGCAACGGGTGAGCGGCGCAAACGCCATCAAACAGCGAAAATTGTCGCTGGGCTGTCGCATCCCGAGACCAGGCGACAAATTCTGCGTGCAGCACTTCCCGTTCCCGCCGCTGATCGTCCGGGTTCATGCGCGGATGCGCGAGCATGTCTGACAGTCGCTCCAGCCCACCGCTGAACGCCTGCAGGGGCACTTCAAAAAAGAAGTCGGTGGTGCGTTCACAGGTTTGCGCATTCACCTGCCCGCCGTGACCTTGTACGTAAGCCATCAGGCCTTGGCCTGCCGGAAATCGCTCGGTACCGAGGAACAACAGGTGTTCAAGAAAGTGCGCCAGGCCAGGCCAGGCCAGCGGCACATCATGGCTGCCCGCGGCCACGCGCAACGCCGCAGCGCAACGCTTCAATTCGGGCGCATGACGCAACGTCACCCGCAGGCCGTTGGCCAGGGTTTCAGTGTGAAGGCGGGGGTGATTCAGCGCAGGCATGAGCACTTCCAGAACAGAGAAGCGCTAATGCTAGCGGATCAGGGGGCGTTCTCAATGAATTTCCACACGGCAGGGCAAACTCATCGAGCACATTCCTCAAGTGGATCAGCGCTTGTGCAGGTCGCTGTATAGCTCGGGGCGGCGATCGAGGAGGTAGCGATTGGCAGCGCGGGAATCGACCATCAACTGGCGATCCAGCTCGCCGACGATCAGTGCTTCATCGAGGCCCGCCTGGGCAATGCGGCTGCCGTCCGGCGCGGCGATACTGCTCTGGCCGCAGTAGTGGATGTCGCCTTCGTGTCCGCAGTAGTTGGCATAGGCCACATAACACTGGTTTTCGAAGGCCCGGGCGCGCACGGTGACATCGGCGATGAAGTCGTAGGGAATCATGTTGGCCGTGGGTACCAGAATCAGTTCGGCACCGGCCAGGGCCAGGCGCCGGGCATTTTCCGGAAACTCCAGGTCGTAACAGATCAAGAAGCCGAGCTTCCAGCCATTGAGCTCGACCAAGGGCAAGTCATCCTTGCCCGCGCTGAACATCGAGCGATCGAGATCGCCGAACAGATGCGTCTTGCGGTAGTTGCACAGGCGTTCGCCCTGGGCGTCGATCAATTGCACGGCGTTGTAGATCTGTCCGTCTTCAGTGCGCTCGGGATAGCCATACAAAATGGCAATCCCCGCGGTCTTGGCGATGCGCGCGATCTGCTGCGCCGACTCCCCGTTGTACACCTCCGCCAGCACGCTGACCGCATCGAGGCCGATGTTGTAGCCGGTCAGGAACATCTCCGGCAGCACCAGCAAGTCGGCGCCCTTGGCCTCCAGCGCCAGTTGATGCAGGCGTTGCAAATTGCCGGCAACCTCCAGGGGCAAGGGTGGGCATTGGTAAAGGGCTACGCGCATTTCGGATTCCTCTTACTCGGGCAGGGCGATCGGACCGATCTCGTTGAACACATCGCCTGGGCCCGGGTTCTCGGCGTGAGTTTCACCGCCAAAGTGTTTCATGATGCCCCACACGGCATTGAGCGAGGTCTGCACCGCGCCTTCGACCCAGGCCGGCGTCCATGAAACGTCGTCGCCGGCGATGAAAATACCGCGCTGCTCGGCCGGCATGTCGGCCTGCATGAAATGCGCGTACATCCGCTGATTGTAGCGGTAGTGGCCGGGCAGGGCGCCTTTGAAAGCACCGAGGAAATGCGGGTCGGCTTCCCAGGACACGGTGATCGGGTCGCCGATGATCCGTGCGGCAATGTCGACTTTCGGGTAGATCTTCTTCAAGGCATCCAGCGCCAGCTTCACGCGTTTTTCCACCGGGTGCGGGAGCATTTTCAGCGCGTCGCTCATCCATGAATACGACAGGCAAATCACCCCCGGCTTATCGTCGCCGTTGGCGAACTTGCCGTTTTCAAACAAGTACGTGCCGCGGGTCAGGCGGTCGGTGAGGGTCATGCTCATCAGGTCGCGGCCGGTTTCCGGGTCCTTGTCCTTCCAGAACGGGCGGTCGACCATCACGAAGGTTTTCGACGACTGCATGTAGCGGGTGCGGTCCAGGGCCATCCACATCTTTTGCGAGAACAGGCTTTCGTCGCACTCGATCTGGGTGGTCAACAGCCAGCTCTGGCAGGTGGTGAGCACCGCCGCGTATTCGCGGGTGTCGCCGTAGTTGTCGGTGACCGTAAAGCGCCCGTCGGGGGCATGGGCAATTTTCTTCACGCCGGAGCGCGGCGCGCCACGGTGCAGTGAACTGAGGCTGGTGCCCTCGGGCCAGTGCACGCAGCGTTCCGGCACATGACGCCAGATACCCAGCGGCACTTGTTCCACGCCACCGACCACCAGGTGTTGGTGATCGTCGCAGTTGGTCATCACCACGCGGAAGATTTCCAGCATCGAGTTGGGGAAGTCCGAATCCCAGCCGCCGGTGCCGAAACCGACTTGGCCGAACACTTCGCGGTGATGGAACGACAGTTTGGCGAACGCTTCGGAGGTGGCGACGAAATCGTAAAAGGTGCGGTCGTCCCACAACGGCACCAGGGTGTTCCACAGTTCTTTGAGACGTGGCACGTCGCGGTCGCGGATCGCTTGCTGGATATCGGAGAACTGCGAACCGGCTTCCAGGGCATCCGCCCAGGCGTCGGCCACTTCCTGGAACAGTGCAGGAAGATCCGCCAGCTTCTGGGCGTAATGGGTTTCGCCTTCCAGATCGATCACGGTGCTGCCCGAAGCCGGGGTCAACGGGTTCGGGAAAGGTTTGGTCTGCAGGCCGAGTTTATCGACGTAGTGATAAAACGCGGTGGACGACACCGGGAAACGCATGCCACCGAGTTCGGCGATGATGCCTTCGGCGCCGTTGAACGCTTGGGAACGCAGGCGCCCACCCATTTTCGAGGCTTCATAGACGACGGGCTTGAGGCCCAGCTTCATCAGTTCGTAAGCCGCCACCAGCCCGGCGATCCCGGCGCCGACAATCGCCACTTCGACACCGTGATTGTGCGCAGGAATGCTGCCCAGGCCGGCCGGGTGTTCGATCCAGTCGTCGAAGGCGAAGGGAAAGTCCGGACCAAAAACGGTGACTGGTTTTTTACCGTCTGCAGGATGGCGATTGTTGTTGTTCATGGCTGACCTTGCTGGCGACCCGACGCGGAATGCGCATCTGAGTATAGGAAAAGATGACAGCCATTCTAGAGAGCGTAGAACACGTTAATAAGACGCAAAGTGTCGTCGTTTTGCTAATTAATTAATCAATATGACGATCTATAGCTACACACTGATCAATGCTCCCACATTGGACGATGCTTAAACCGGCTGCCCCCGATCAATCTTGCTGCTCAAGATGATCGAAGTCGTCGTCTTCTCCACCCCCTCCACACTGCCAATCTGATCCAGCAACTGATCCAGCTGCTCCGGCGAGTCAGTGCGCAACCACGCCACATAATCAAATTCGCCACTCACCGCACAGAGCTGCTGTACCTGAGCCATGGCGCTGAGGCGACGCAACACCTCCTTGCCGGATCGCGGCTGCACCGTGATCCCGACATACGCCTGCAATCCTCCATCCACCACGCGCTGCCCCAAACGCACGCCGTAACCGGTGATCACTTTGGCCTTCTCCAATCGTGCCAACCGCGATGTGACGGTCGTGCGGGCAATCCCCAATTGCCGTGCAAGCATGGCTACGCTTTCGCGGGCATTGATTTGCAGGGCCGCGATCAATTGGCGGTCGATTTCGTCAAGGATGGGGGGGCGGATATCAGGCAAGGGCGGGCTCCAGCGGCACAAAGCAATGGGTGTGCATGTTACAGGCACATCTCGTCACCCGGCTGTTTGATCTAGGCTCAGTACCGTTCATGCCATTTTTGCCTGCGACAATTTGCCATAAGTAACTAGTTCGTACATTATTCCGCGCTTGTCACGAATGGGGAAAATTTTTCGACATGAATACTTCTGGGGCTGCCGGCGGCAGCAAATGGTTGCTACTGGGGCTGGGTGTCCTGATCGCCTTGATCGGACTTGGCCTGGCCGGTGGCGGTGGCTATCTGATTTCGCTCGGCGGCAGCGCGTACTTCCTGCTGATGGGCCTGGCGATGCTGGTGTCCGGGCTGATGATCGCCCGGCGTAAACCGCAGGGCGCATGGCTGTATGGCCTGGCGTTGATCCTGACGGCGATCTGGGCGGTATGGGATGCCGGGTTCGAATACTGGCCGCTGGTTTCGCGGGTGCTGACTTTCGCCGTGATCGGCCTGGTTGTCGTGTTGATCTACCCGACCCTGGTGCGTGCCTCCGGCGCGACGGCGGGCCGTGGTGCCTACGGTCTCGCCGGCATTCTGGGGGTTGGTGTCGTTGCGACGCTGGCCTACATGTTCGTGCCGACCCATGTGGTCAAGGCCAGCAGTGAACCCGCTGTGACGCCGGTCGCTGCGGGCACTGAACAGAAAGACTGGGCGCATTGGGGCAACACCACCGCCGGCAACCGCTTCGCCGCGCTGGACCAGATCAATAAAGGCAACATCGACCAGCTGCAGGTGGCCTGGACCTTCCGCACCGGCGACATTCCACAAAGCACCGGCGCCGCGCCGAAGACCAGAACACGCCGCTGCAAATCGGCGACACGGTCTACACCTGCACCGCCTACGGCAAAGTCTTCGCCCTGGATGCCGACACCGGCGCCCAGCGCTGGAAGTTCGATCCACAAGGTACCGCGCCCAACTGGCAGCGCTGCCGGGGGCTGGGCTATTCCGAAACGCCTGCGACCTCGGACAGTCAGCCTGCTGCCTGTACGAAACGTTTGTTTCTACCGACCGGCGATGCGCGACTGATCGCGCTAAACGCCGAAACCGGCCAGCCGTGTGAAGAGTTTGGCAACAAGGGCACGGTCGACCTGACCACCGACATGGGCGAAGTGAAGCCTGGTTATTACCAGCAGACTTCAACCCCGCTGGTAGCCGGGGACGTGGTGATCATCGGCGGCCGCGTGGCCGATAACTATTCCACCGGCGAACCGCCAGGGGTGGTCCGTGCCTACGACGTGCGCAGCGGTGAGCTGGTGTGGGCCTGGGATCCGGGCAACCCGAACACCACCAAACGTCCGCCAGCCGGCGAAACCTATACCCGTGGCACCCCGAACGTTTGGTCGGCCATGTCCTACGATGCCCGTCTCGGTCTGGTCTACCTGCCAACCGGCAACGCCACGCCGGACTTCTTCGCCGGCCAACGCACGGAATTTGACGACAAGTGGAGCTCGTCCATTGTCGCCATCGACGTGAAGACCGGCCAGGTGCGCTGGCATTTCCAGACCACGCACCACGATCTGTGGGACTTCGACCTGCCCGCCCAGCCGCTGCTGTACGACGTGCCTGACGACAAGGGCGGCACCCAGCCAGCCTTGGCGCAAGTCACCAAACAGGGCGAGATCTTCCTGCTCAACCGCGAAACCGGCGTGCCGATCGCCCGCGTCGAAGAGCGTCCGGTCCCGCAAGGCAGCGTGCCTGGCGAGCGCTACTCACCGACCCAGCCGTTCTCGGTGGACATGCCGTCCATCGGCAACCAGACCCTCACCGAATCCGACATGTGGGGCGCCACGCCGTTTGACCAGCTGATGTGCCGCATCCAGTTCAAAGGCATGCGCCACGAAGGCGTCTACACCCCGCCGGGCATGGACCGTGCCTTGCAGTTCCCGGGTTCGCTGGGTGGCATGAACTGGGGCAGCGTCTCGGTGGATCCGAACACGAACTACATGTTCGTCAACGACATGCGCCTGGGCCTGGCCAACTACATGATCCCCCGCGACAAGATCGCCGCCGGGGCCAGTGGTATCGAAATGGGCGTGGTGCCGCAGGAAGGCACACCGTTCGGCGCCATGCGCGAACGCTTCCTCTCGGCAGCCGGCATTCCATGCCAGAAACCACCGTTTGGCACCATGTCCGCCATCGACCTCAAGACCCACAAGCTGATGTGGCAAGTCCCCGTTGGTACCGTTCAAGACACTGGCCCATTGGGCATCCGCATGCACCTGCCGATTCCGATAGGCATGCCGACCCTCGGCGCGTCGCTGGCCACCCAGTCGGGTCTGTTGTTCTTTGCGGGCACTCAGGATTTCTACCTGCGCGCTTTCGATACCGGCAATGGTAATGAAATCTGGAAGTCGCGTTTGCCTGTGGGAAGTCAGTCTGGACCGATGACTTACGTTTCGCCGAAAACCGGCAAGCAGTACATCTTGCTGACTGTTGGCGGTGCGCGGCAGTCGCCGGATCGTGGGGACTACGTGATTGCGTATGCGTTGCCGAAGTAAAGGCTGAATCGAAGGTACGAAAAAGCCGCGCAATTGCGCGGCTTTTTTGGCTGTGCGAACTGACCTGACGCCATCAACGGGACGCCAGGATGGACAGCGACTTTCACTCGTAGTCGAATGCGAAATCCAGGGATGCGAGGTGACACAAATGACGAAGAAGATGCCTCCCGCTGTGCGGGACCATGCATTGCAGATTGCACATCACGAAATGGCGCACTACGTCATGGCCCGTGCCTTGGGGTTTGCAACGGGCGGCGTGACGCTGGCAGTGACCATGGACTTACGGCATCAAGGTGGCGCTTCAATCACCTTGGCGCGGTCGATTTCGTCGGTAGACGCGATGAAGGAGTATTTGCAAGCCCGGATGATGGTCCTCCTGGCGGGCGCCATGGGGCAGACCTTATCTTCAACCCATTCGCCCAGGAAACTCGTCGATAAGCCGAAAGCCACAATCATCCTCAAAGGAGGCCTTGGGGCGGAGCAGGATTACGCAAAAATAAGAGAGTTGCAGCAACTGCTACGCAACATTGTCTACCCCGATACAGATCCCGCGTCGTCTGATCGCATAATGGCGGAGCTCAAGGAGATTACCGGTCGCGTGTGGCTGCGGACTCAAGAAATCGTGGAAGCGTTGGCCGATACTATTACTGAATTGGCATTGGCGTTGGTGGACGGCATGGTCATGGTGGAGCAGTGGGGAAGGGCGGGGGATACGTATGAGGTTGTGTTGACGGGGGAGATGCTTGAACGGCTGGGGCCAGTGCAGGCTATTCCAGCGTTAAAGGTTTGGACGTAGAAACGTTGGATGCCCCAGTTTGATATCAACGCTATTGTTGCGTTGTCAGCACAGACCGGAACCTTGGAAGCAAGGGGTGTTGATTTCGGTGGCGCAAGCCACTCCCAGCCAGTGAGCGGGATAAGCGGGAAACCGTGAAAGGAGAGGCCGATATTCAGATTCACAAGAAGCCTTGATGCGAAAGTATCGAGGCTTTTTGCTGTCTATCAGACAGGTTTGTCTGCATTACGCATTTCAAGAATGTCCCGATCATGATTCGAAAGCCCCGACAGTTCGGGGCTCATAGCGCTGCTTGATTTGCCGCTATTCTTCAGATTTAACCGCCGTTCTAGCCGGCTCCCGCGTTAGCACCTTCACCACATCATCAATCACTGCTTTGCTCATCGTCGTCAGATAGTGCGCGGCCCATGCGTGGCGATCGGAGTCTTGGACATAGGCTGCGTCGACGGTCAGCGATTTGGCGAGGAATAACAGGTCGGAGGCTTGGGCCAGGGCGTCGGCGATGGGGACGTTGCGGCAGACGTGGAACAGCGGTTGGTCCGAGAGGTACAGGAAGGGGGTGAAGCCGACGGTTTTTAGTTCTGAATAATCAGATGAATTTGCTTTTGTCATGATGAAGCTCCTCGACTTAAAGAGCTGCCACATTCGTTTCCAAGCGAATGGGTGGCAGCTGTGCGCAGGTTGGAAACCGGGAGCCAAGGAAACCGGCACGTCCGAAGACGTCCCACGCACAGCTGCCATAACACTGAGTCGCAGCCGTAAAAACGTCTGGAGTGTGACGGGACTGTTGCACTTGACTTGACTAGACGGGTTTCCAAGCCCGATCGCTGAATGGCAGCGATATCCGGAGAGTATCCCGTCGAAGAAAAGCGCAACAAGGCATCAAAATGCCCAAACGCAATTTTCGGAGTTTGCCTACAAGGTCCTAGGACGTCATCCGATATTTCGACAGCTCCTGCAAACAAAGTTAAACGTCAGTTACACGAAACCGCGCATTGCGCGGCTTTCTTGTTTGGTGGGCACACACGGACTTGAACCGAGGACCAAAGGATTGTGAGCCGCCGACTGATGCACCGAGGCCAACTGTATCTGCATATAGGATATCCAGCGTCATAGAGGATGTTTGTGGATGAGCATCACCCATCCGCCATCGCTGCCGGCTTTGTGCTTACCCCGCTTATCGCCGGAGTCTCATAAAGATGTTGACTATGTGAGTTGGTGCATGTGACCGCTGTCCACGTTTTATGGAATGTGGACAGAGAAGCTAAAGGGCTTCATGAAGAGTCAAGATATTTTGCTGCTGTTCAAAATGGCCAGCTTGCATGCGCAGGAAGAAAGGCTACCGATAGCGGACAAAGGTGCCGTGCCAATCATGACAGATGTCATTCGCTTCATGGAGGACGCTCTAGCTACTGATCATTTGACCGGTCCACATCCCGGCATTGCTTCAGAGCCGTGGTTGTAAATGGCCTGCTGACGATCCATACGAAGGCGACTGCGGCTGCGGTGTGGTCAATGCCGAGGGGCGGATTGACTGGATCACGTCACCTCATTGCCTTGCCAACTGGAAGCGCGACCGATCACACCGCGAGCTGGCATGCGATCCAGCGCGCCACCGGATTACTCGAAGCTATAAGGCCGGCAGGGCGCCTGAGCCCGAGATCGTGGTTCGAAGTGCGGTGGCAGGCGAGCGCTTTGTATTCGCTACAGACGGCTTCTGGGGTGAAATGAGCGAGGTTCGCCAGGCTGAAGTCTTAAAGTCGCCTGGGTTTACAATCACCGACTTGGAAGATGACGTTACTTGGATCGACGTTCGCTTGTAGGTCCCACAGGTTCTTGCCACTGAAAATGCCAAGGTCGGATTTAGCGTCGGCTGGATTCTGGTGCAACTCCTTCGGCTGTGCAGCGTAAGCGCCTTCCCATACCGGTCTGTCTGCGGCATAGGTGTGGCGCCAGCATCCACCTGGCGACAGCCCAGCATGGCGGAATCTGCGCCCCGGCAGGTGGCAGGCTCGCCTTACTGACTTTATATAGGTGCGAAAGCCCCTAGAAACAAAAAAGGCCTACGTCTGAATGACGTAAGCCTTTGATTTGTTTGGTGGGCCCACACGGACTTGAACCGTGGACCAAAGGATTATGAGTCCCGCTTATAGTCACCAGAACGCCACACAACTACGTGCAAAGCGTGCTAAATCAAAGGTTAGCCGTAGTTGCGTGGAGTTGCAATGTAGTCGTTTGGCGTTGCTTTACGTACCTCGCGACGTACCTCGCGGATTGGGCTTGCAGCAATGCAGGCCCTTGTCGTTTCTGGTTGGGTTACAGCGACCGCTGGTCGGCACCTGTCGGGCGCAGATTCCGCCGAGATGCTTACACGGACTCGCCGTCGATTCGCACTGTGGCCTTTCCAGTGTCATCGTAGGGAATGCTCACTTCGACCACCTTCCCCGTTTCCGTTGTGACTTTGATCACTAGCCGGTGAGGTGGCGCGGCGAAGTCGTCCGTGAAGAGGACGTGTACAGCCTCCTTGCACGAGTCTCCTTTCGCTACTGGCCAATACGCCGATCCATCTACTGCTGGCAAATACACGTCAACGTTGGACATTACATTTCTCCTAGTTAATGAATGCTATGCGCAATCAATCGCAGATCATATCGCCCAATCCACCAGGTGCTCAGCATTCAAAACCACATTATCCACAGTAGGTATGAGGATTCTGTCTCCCGCCACCACTGTGAAGCTGAATCGGTATTCCTTCTCTGCCAGGAAAGAGGGTGGCTTTACGAACGCCATATCCCAGATTTTGTCCATGAAGTGGTCTGCGGTGAACACGCTGGTATCTGAAATATGAATCTCACGACCAAGATAAGACACCAGTTCATGCCGACAGTGAATCGACAGATTTACTAATGGAATATTTGGGTCCACGATGTGATTACCTGAATGACGCCCAGAGGTAATGCGGTCCCGTAGCAGTATTGAAAGCGCTACCCCAAGGTCATGAGCTTTGGTTGTGGTCATGTACCAACAATCATCGTAGTCGGGAAATAATCCTACAGCATCTCGAAATTTCCTAACTTGGGACATGCAAAAAATAAATCCGTTCAGCGCTTCTCGCTGGATGCTTGCGCTTGAATTTCGCACTTTGATGATCTGTTCATCGCCGCCAACCATTTCAAGTTTATGGATGGCTGCGCTCATGGCTCCTGGGATTCGCGGGTGATGCTCATCGCCACCTAAGCCGATTGCACCTTGAAACATGAGACTGAACCAGCGCCGTTCAATCTCAACTGTTCCGTCAAATTTTAGTAAAAAAGAGTACTTGCCTTCATCCTTATCGACGATCTGAGCACTTTCGATTTTTCTATACTCATACAATGTGCCCAGCTTTATCGTTTTTCTAGTTTTCAGGTTGTCCTTTGTGAAGCAGTTCTTTGCGAGGAGCATTCCTATCCCTACTTTTCTTAAAAAGGGGAGCCAGCACCTACCGACTCCCATACTTATCCTTTGAAGGCTCTTTGATATCACAAAATTCAGTTTCTGTTCACTGTATTCCTACGGAAATCAGGGGGAGTGAACAAGGCGGCCTGTGGGGTTGCATCGCCCTGGTAGAGAACGTTGCTTCAGCGCGATTGTGCGCGGTCAGTTTGAGAGGTCTGGTCACACCGATCAGCTCTCAGCCAGGGCAGATGAACTAAGCTTCCTGCACCATTCCTCAAGGACGATTGCCATGCCCGATAACTGCAAGATCGCCACGGCGGATGCCCTGACGTTGCTCCTGCACAACCAGCACGCCCTGGGAGCAGCGATAGAAGAGATCACTGCATGGCTGTCAGAGAACGGAGTGGGGAGTGTTGCAGCTAACGCCACGACGGCCATGGAAACGCTGGATGCGAATGCTCAAGCCATCACCGATGCCATTTTGACGATACGCCAGTCCTGATTACTCGACGGCTGGCCCGACCTCTTCACAGCAGGTCCCGGCCTCGACGCGACATGCTTCGGGCCAGCTCACCAGCTGATCGCTTCGTCACCGCAGTCGGACTTGACCGTGACACCGAGCCTCCTTGCTCGCCGGGACCGCCACGGTAATTTTCCAAGGTGCATTCCAGCGTCTCCCGTACCAGGGCGTTGTCTCGACGCTGCTCATCGGTCAATGGCAGTTCTTCGACCCAGCGTTGTTTGTCGGGACCAATCGGCTCAGGCTCGGGCCGAAGTAGTGGTGGCGGATCAGGTTCTCTTACACCGACAGGGTCGCGCCAGTCGCAGGCTTGCCGTGGTGTGATATCGATAGCGGGCTCTTCATCCTGCAACTGATAGGTTGCTTTAGCCAAGGCGAACGCGACCCGCACAGCGGCTTGGCGCTCGGTCAGGTTCGCGTCTCCAATATTGACCTGCGTGTTGACCTCGATAGCGGGATCATCCCGCTGAGGAGCTGGCATCAGTCTGGAAAGGATCTGGGTGTAGAACACCGTCTGGTTTTCCGCCGCCCATTCAAACATGGCAGCGGTGCCACCCAACAACTCGAACGTAGCCAAGATCGAGTGCGCCAGCTCGCCACTGATTAGCACCCTCTGTTGACGATCCAAAGATTTTTTAACCCTGCCACCGGATTTCGGCAAGCCAACGGGTTTACCTCGGGTTGCCATTATTCAGCCCCGTCCAACTCGGCGTGGATCGAATCCAGCGTGCCATCGGGCCGGTAGCAAAACTGCGCCTTGCCGGGACGTGGCGGTTGTTGTGGCTGCTCTTCGATCCATTGGCTCAGGGCGTTCACCAACAGGATCGCTTGTGCCTGGCTGTCTTCGTTAGCGTCGAAATCGATCTTCATGGTCATTACCTCGGTTCACCGGGGTTATATTTTCGCGCTGCTGCCAGTGCTGGCGGCTCGATAGCGGGAGGCATGGGCGTAATGTCGGCAGGCACCAAGCGGACGATATCGCCCAGCTCGTTTCGCTGCGCATACCACTGCATACCGCCTGCATTCACGATGTTGATCCTACCCAACTCATCCCTTTGGAGGCTGATTTCCCTTGCCTTCGGCGCGGGTGTCTTGGGCGTCGCTGGGATCTGGTCGAAGCTGGTGTAGGGCTTGGGTGCATCGAACTGGTCGAGCACCCGCTGCACACGGGCTGGTGGCTTTACAGGCTGCCTTTCAAGTGCATCAGCTACGCGCTGATCAACCAGTCGCTGGATCGCGGCGGCCAGATCATCATCGGCGGGCGCCGGGATCTTCTCAGGGGACTGCCGCGCCAATCTGCGCTCAAGGATCTGAAGCTTCGGGTTCATTTCAGAATCCTCTCGGCCTGATCGAGCCAGTTTTTCAGCGTGAGCAGCTGTCCGCCGTGATGGTGATGGAGCGCCAGCATCGAGTCGATCTTGGCCAGCAACCGGTCATGCCCGCCGAGAAGGGCCAGCTTTTCGCGTGCTTCGCGGGCTTCGTTTAACAACGAATGGGCATTTATGTCAGTCATATAAAATCTCCTACATGTAAGCCGGTGATAGGCCGAGGACCAGACTGCGCGCAGCATTCTGCGCTACGCCTACTCCGGCGGTGGTCATCGACACCAGTACCAATCGCTCCAACCCTGCAAACAACGCCGGATCGAGTGCCAGCACCTGCGCTGCGCTGCAACTGTATGTGAGAAAATTTCCAAGGGAATCCTTGACGGGGTAGAAGTTGGTGCTGCCATCACAGTTTGATTTAAAGCCTAACGATGCCGTGGTCCATCCGCTGGAAATCTGGACGGCTGAAAGGGTCAACCCGGAAAGTGACACTGGCTCTGATTCTCCCGTGGATGTTGTGGACATCGTTATGGAAGCGAATGTTCTGTTACTTGGTCGTGGATGCAGTACGTTAGCCATTTGATTCACCCCTCTGTTTACGATTTTTCTTGGCTTGCTTTTTTTCAAAGCGCCGCCGCTCTAACTCCATCTTCGCGACGATGTGTTTTACGCTTTTCATGTCAGCCACCATCCCTAATGCGGATAAGCTCGCGGTAGCGACTTTGCATCCTTTCATCAGATAACCACAGCTTCCGATGATTCTTTATAACGTCATGCATCATGTTGATTTCGTCCGCCAGCGCCGATCCTGATTTTGGTATGTTATTGATCCCAATCGCCTGACCATGCAGCCCGAGAATCACAGTGGGGTCATTGAGAGCGTGCAAGCCGTTGTTCAGGAACTGGTCAAAGTGATTCTTCTCCGCAGCACTCAGCGATTGCAGATAGTCATCGACCATACGACGATTGGCTTCATAAGCGTTACCCCATTTACCACGCAGAATGCCCTCGGTGCGTGGCTTCATTTTTTCGTTGTAATCGTAAAGCTGATTATAAGTAGCATCGTCCAGATCATCAGGCCGTCCTGATGCAGAAATAGGTGCGCTTCCCTGCGCTGGGGTATCTTGGCTTTCACCAAGCTTTTTATTAAGTTCCCCTAAAAGCCAAAGACAATTAGAGATAAAATCCTGAGTAGCACCGGCCCTTGCCATGGCATTTGCCCAGGACTCAGCGGCCAGATCACCGGCCTGATTGTACAAGTTAAAATTATGCAGCTTACGCTCACGCACCGGGGTTTTACGGGCAGAGTTTTGAAACCAGCTTATGGCCGCATTGATATAAGCCTGCGGATGACCAAGGCGCATCAGATCAGAAGCTATTAATGCCTGGATCTCGTTTAACGTTTGAGCTAGGTGCTGGGGATCGGCTCCAGCGGGTAATGTCTGGCCGAAGATTTGCAAACCTTGGTCGCTACGTTGACCTTGATACTCGTCGAGTTCGCGTGACGTTAGAGTGTCAACACCATTGCCGCCCCAATCGGGTGACGGGGCTGGCGCCAGTGGCTGGGAATAGGGCTGGAGGTCATTGCCACCGCCATATACATCGACATCGTTACTCATGTTTCACCTCCTTCCACGTAATCTCTTTCGTCACTCTGTTAAAGGAGACTTCGCACGCAGTAAAAACCAGTTTGCGGTCCACGAAATTCAATTCCCCGGTGATCCAGTCCCGCATAAAATCGATGTCCTTATGGTCTTCGAAGAAGTATTTCAGGCCCATGGCGCGCAAATGTTCCTCGAACTTCTTCACTATGAAGTCGTCGGGGTCGCCGCCAATCTCGCAGGCGATCCGGTCGGCAATGTCAGGCCAATAACCGTGGATTTCACCGCCGTTCTGGCGGATCAGGGTTTTAAGCGCGGAGACGATTTGGTGGTTGAGGTCTGCCATTAGATAAGACTCGCTTTTTGTGGAGTGGTTTGGGCGTCGGCTCTTGCTACTTGGTTTCTCATCGTCAGCCAGGGCTTCATACAAATTTTATGGCACCGGGAGTTGTGCACCGGCAGACCTTTTATGTCTTTCTCAACGATAAGATCATTGTCGGCCAAGCGCTTGGCGTCCTGTAAACACCAACGGCATTGCGTATTGGAGATAGGGAAATGTTCCAGCCGGTAGCGCATTTGTTCGATATCTGGCGGTGTGGCAAGGGATACAAGGCTCCAACTACCGTCCGTGTTTCTCCAGATGCCCACGTCCCAATTTAATAGCTCCTTATGTGTTTCGGCCTTTATAAGATAATGAATAACATCCGCAATGGAGGGCGCACTGTCGCCCATGCTATGCGTCACATAGCCCACGAACGCCTCCAGAGTTCCCCTGAAACTTATAAACTGGATCGTCACGTTCAAGACATGTCGATTGATAAGGTCATTATTCATTTCCTGAGACTCGCATGTTGCAGCAATTCTTGCAGGCAGGCATCTTGTGACTGGGCGTTCTTGATGATCGTGATGCCGTCACTGGAACGGACAGCACTCCACAGTTCATCAGGCCCGCAATATACTATTTTATGGTTTGAGGGCAGGCGTTCACCAATGCTGCACATCAGACTAGGCAAGTGGGATTCGTATAATTTATGAACCTCACAGTAACCGACACCGCAGGCCAGGACCAAGTAGCGGCTGTAACTAGTGCGCCCGGCATCGATAAGGATGAGTTCGTCATACGGCTGGAATTGGTGGGCAACAGTAGCGTAAAAGCTTGATTCTTCACGTCTTTCTGGCGGTGTCCCGGCTGGATATACGATACGAAATTCATTGCCCGCACTTTCCCTCAACCGAACATCTTTCGAGGTCAAAGAGACTACCGGTTGGTGCTGTTCTACGGCTACGTCTGATCTGCTCACTTGGGGATACTCCAGTTGGTTATGTCTGGAGTATGTATAGCGTGAAGCGCGGTCGTTGTAAGGCATGAAAAGGAAATACCCTGTCGTTCTGTAATTAGAAGTGCATGGTATTTATGTAGCTCTCGATATAACGCCAGTGTGGCACCGCGTCATTCGCACCAGCGTCGGCTTTCATCAGCCTTGCCAGCCACTTGGCGCGGCTGGAT
The DNA here is from genome assembly GCF_002029345.1 of Pseudomonas sp. VI4.1. Taxonomy (NCBI): domain Bacteria; kingdom Pseudomonadati; phylum Pseudomonadota; class Gammaproteobacteria; order Pseudomonadales; family Pseudomonadaceae; genus Pseudomonas; species Pseudomonas sp. VI4.1. Next base: position 65,164 of record NZ_MULM01000182.1, on the reverse strand, counting down.
TTTTTGCTATCAGTCCAATCACGAAGTTGCTTGCGATACTTCTCGACGTAGACGTCTATTGCGGTGTGCAGGTCTGCGGTCCTTGATTCACGGGCATGTGCTGCCCTGAGTTTCCTGGCTAATGCCTTATCTGGATCAGGTGCAGGTTGTTGAGCCTGGAGCCGCTGTAACTCGACCCGCGACCACTCCAGCTCATCGAGCAAAGCGTTGGTCCGACCCAGCAAGGGCGGTGCCATACGGCGCGCACGCTCCAGAGTGTCGGGCATGGTTGATTCATACGTGCTGCTGGTCATATCATCACCTCAAATATCAAATCTGGCTGCGCGTGGTCGCGTGTGGGACGCGCTAGCTCTTCGGCAATACCTTTTGCCAGGGTCCGCCTGTGATGCCGCAGAAGGCGTCGTATTAGTGCTGTACATTTATCCACCATTCGGCGTCTGAACGTACCTCAAAAACGTACCTCGCTGGCTTGGGAGCCGCGCCAGCTGTGTATGACACACGGATTGAGTATCCGTTTATGGGGTAAAAACCCCGCCAATTGGCGGTATTGTTTTCGAGTAGCCTTCTTGCCGCGCTGCCGCACCCAGGTGTTCGGGAATCTGCGGATTTTCTATTCGTGTGTCTGCGCCATGGATGTTTGATCGATATCACCGGACAGTAACCGCTCAAACATTTTTATAAAGGTTTCACCTTCACGCCGTAAGGAATACAGCGCGTCATAAATATGTGCTGGTAATAAAACCTCAAAGCGCCGATACCCAGCTTCGAGACGCCTGTTACGAAACTGGCGCATGGACTTAGTTTTGGCAGTCGGCTTTTTCACCTTGATCGCCAGATAAAAGCGACCGGACTCCAGACCATTTGTAACGTCTTGGTTCATGACCATCCCACGGACATATGCCGCATCGACCACTTTAACTTCTTGCATGATAAAAACCTCCACATTTCACAGTTTGGCGGTATCCGGGCCGTATCCAGGCGCCTGGATACGCCTTGCGAGCGTCTAGCCCGCGCCTTTCACAGGTGCTGGCGGTGCGGTATCCAGGCGTATCCAGGCAAAACCCCATTGCATATAAATAATTACCTTTTTTTTTTTTAGTGAATTATTCAACTGCAATGAGAAATTGCATGGATACGCCTGGATACCATGGATACCGCCTTACATCAGCTCGGCCCTTTTTTTAGCCTTGAAAGCGTCTAGATCAGCTATTTCAGACGTTTTTGCCGTTTCGGCGCCTGCCGGTGGCTGGTGGCCGTCAAAAAACCTCTTCTGGTCATCACTTACGCGGGTAGCGACAGTAGCCATGCCAATTCCGAAGTAGGCCGAACGTTGAGCGCCCTTCGGGCCGACCTTTTTCGTTATCAATTTAGGCACTGCCGCGCGCAACGAAACGCCGAAAGATGCGGTAGTTCCCTCATAATTACGATTTTCACTAAGGCAGTAGCCTTTCCACGCCGTAAAAAGTGTTTCTTTATAGGCCCACGCATTAGGGTCAATCACGCACCTATCCCGGATAAAAGCGCCGATAGGCGACGTCAGGTTTTCCATTTCCTCTACCAGTTCCAGCGCCGAAGTAGGCTGGATAAAATAACCACGCGAGTTAAGCCGCACCAAACCATCAAGCGACCAAGTTAAAATGGCGGGCAATTCCAGCAGCAGTTTTTCCGTCAGGTTCTTGTCCTGCTCGGCTTCACTGAAGGACTTGCGCAAGTGCAAGAAGATGAGCCGCGAATTCAGAGCCTCGCTGTCATCGAGCATTTTCGGCAATTCGTTGCTGATCAGCATCAGCTTGATCAGCAACTGACCCAACCAATCCGGCTTGTGTTTGCGTGGGATGGATTGCCGATCACCTCCTGAGGCGGTCAGCACGTTGGCGGTCAGCTTGCGCATGTCGGCTTTACTGCTCAGGCGTGAGTCGGGGAATATCACCAGGCGCTTGCCAATCATCGACTCCATCCCGAAGTGATCAGCCATCGCGTCCAGGGTCGAACCTACACAGTTCATCTCACCGATCAATGCACGCAGAATCCGAACGATGGTGCTTTTGCCGCCACGTTTGGGGCCGATGATCATCAGGATCTTGTCATGCTGCGCCTTTGTGGTCAGGCAGTAGCCGAACCACTCCTGCAAGGTATCGATAGCCTCTTCGTCGAGAACACCACCCTCATCTGTGAACAGGCTGTGCAGGAACTTCAACCACTCTTCGGGCTTCTTGGCATTCGGGTCATAGGCGAACGGCAGCGCCATGCTGCTGAATAACCTTGGATCGTGATCCAGCAGCTCCCGCGTCGGTATATGCAGAATGCCGTTCGCCATGATCAGCAGCTCAGCAGGGTCATACCCCGTCGCGCCGTCGATCCATGCTGGATTCTGGACATCACTGGTCAGCAGAACCGCACTACAAAGCGCTGCCTCGACATTCCTGACCTTGGTCGGGTTCACCTTGAAGGAAGCAGTCGTAGCAAGCGCAGCCGTAGCCTTCACAGCCGCAGCCGTAGCCGCCAGCATGGTATTCACGGCAGCCTGCGCCGCAGGTGCAAGTGCGGACATCTGAGCCGGTGCAAGCGCAGCGGCAGCCTTGGGCGTCTTGCCTGGGATATGAACCTTGGCCGGTTCGAGGTATTCCCAAACCAGCTTCTCGACATCGCAGTCGGCGCGAAGCTTGTAGGCCCCGTCTTGCCACAAGTAATAGTCGTCGTTCCAGCGCCGCAGCAGAGGAACACCATCATCGTCGGTCAACACCTCGGCTACAAACCTGTGCGCGGTAGACAAAGGCTCTGTAGCAGATAGAACTCTACCGTAACGTGCCTTGCTGATCATGGCGTTTATATAGTCGTCGTTCCGCTCATCCTGACAGGCCTTGCTGTTAGGGCAGGCCCTGAGGATTCTGGCGATCACGGCGTTATTGAAGCCGTACCGCACCAGCCGTGAGGTGATCGACATGTCGCGGGCGCTACGGTCGCCCTCTTTTAGACCCTCGTCGTTACCAGACCAACGTTTCTGTAGACCTTCGTCTGTAGCCAGCAGGTCGCGGAAACGCTTCGGCAGGTCAGAGACATCAGTCTCGACCTTGCCCTTGGCTTTGGCCTTCGCGCCGGTCGCCTCCGCGGTAGGCAGGAACGCGAAGTCATCCAGGGTGTAGCGCTTGTCGTTCTTCACCGGCAGCTTGGTAGCCACTACCTCGCGACCCTTGGCGAGCTTCTTGTAACCGGGCCGGTTGACGGTGTACGGAAGGCGCATGAGGTGCTGGCTGCTGTGGCAGCTATCCGGGGTCTTGAAGAACACACACAGGCGCTGGTTGATCGCCTCGACCTCACCTATCGGGGCAGGTGCTTGCTGCTTCCAGAACGCTTGGTAGCCGCCACCCGAGTCGATCACGAATGAGGGTGACACCTTGAAGTTCGCCAGTGCCAGCTTGATACGTTCGCGTTCGGCTATTAGATGCTCGCGCTTGGCATCCAGCGTCATACCTTCTGGTGGATCATTAGGGTCAAAATCGAGATGGAAACAGGTTCCGGCAATGATGTCGGTTTTTAAGGCTGCGCCACCCTTGCCGCTACCTTGTGAGTCCCTCAGAAGGTTGGGCCGGAAATACAGGTTCCACTCTTTGTACTGTTCGATGAACGTGGTCAGGTCGTCGAGGTTAGCCAGTGCGACGGTTCGACGCCGGATATCCGGCTTGTCGTCTTTCGTCATCGCCGATGCGATGGCTTCGACTTGCAGATAGCCTTCGGTTAACCCTTTCGTGAACAGTTTCAGGAAAGCCAGGACTTTCCCGGTATTGACTTGCGGTACTTCTGTTTTATCCGCCATAATATGTTTACCCTTAATGGCATGTGCGTTGTTACGGGTACACCTCAAGCCCTTCCCGGCATCCTTGCCTGAGAGGGCTTTTTTATGCCTGCCTTTCTTTCAGACTGTAAATCTCGCTTGCGCTGAGATAGTGGTGGTACAGGGTTAAGGTTTCGTGGTTCATGATTGCACGCCCTTGGTTTTCTGCGATTCTTCGATATAGGCCAACCAAAGATTGGCGTTCATATGAGGCGCATCAGCCTCTTCCAACCCAGTTCCCTTTTCCACCTCCTTAAGAAAATGGGAGGTGAATATAAAGGCAACACCATCCTGTATATCAACGTGTTCGATAAAGTCGGCGTTTATATAAAGCGGCTCGCCAACGAAGATAACGCGCAGAAAAGTAGCCATGGTTAATACCCCAGCATTTTGATTTTCGCGTTAAGCCTTGCTATCTCACGCTTAAGACTTTCGTTTTCTGCCAGCACCAGGCTCAGGTGCTCGCCCACACTAATCGTTGGTGCCTTGTCTGGATTAAGGGTCTTCAGTGCCGCATTCAGTGACATGCGACCTTGCTCTACCGCCTCAATCACATCGGGCGTAGCTTCCCTCTGGATCTTTCTTGCGCTATATACGGAACGCTCGCTGACGTTCATCACCTGGGCGGCTTGCTTCACTGTGAGTGAGATGGAGGGACTGCACATTTGCAGTGTCTCCTTTACATCGTCGGGGGTCATGATTTACCAAGCCTTGCGCGAACGCAGCCAAGTCAGGAACACTTCCAAGTCAAATAAAAACTCTTTGCCGGGACGCAGTACGGCGCCGGTTTTAGCCAGACCGTTGTGTTCGGAGTTGCGCAGCAGATAGGAGAGGGTGGCAGGCTTTAAGGCGGGAATGGCTTCAAGCAACTGCTGACGCGAGACGACAACGGCTTTGGCTTGTGCCAGCAACTGCGGCAAGCTTTGCTCGCTGCCATGCGTAACGATAGGTGAAGTTGCAGTGGTCATCATCGAGACTCCGAAGAGTGTGTTGGAGTCTCGATTTTACCTAAGCCGATTCTGCTACCCGACGCCTACCCCTCGGTTTCGGGGGGCCCGCGTCGAGGGGCACGGTCCAGCCGAAGCCGGATCGCGTCGGCGGTCAGGGTCTCGCCCAGGTACTGGTAGGCAATACCCAGGAATTCGATCAAGTCGCCGTCGTACCGTCCGTCAATCTCGACCTCACCGCCTGCATCTTTCCATGCCAGCACCAGCCGGATGAATTCCTGCTGACGATCTTCGACCTCGCTGTCGAAACGTTCGGCCAAGGCGTCGAGGATCATGGTCAGCAGATCGGCTTGCATCAGGTGGCGAACCTGTTCACGGCCAAGCCTGGCGTCACAGGCGATGCGGTCGGCCAGATGCCAATGCAGATGGTCACGGGCGCGCAGCGGCAGCGCTGCAATCGCCTTGTGCGCCTGCTTGAGCCGATGTTTGCAGTCGGCGGGTTCGGCACTGGCAATCAGCGGCTTCCGCAATTCCCAGTAGCGCCTGTCCCGCATGGCGGATTCGACCGCCTGGATCAACGGTTCAGGATCTACACCCCAAAACTCGGCACGCTCACGAAGGTCATTCATTTTTCCAGCCTCCCGAACACCTCAGCCATCGTCCTGTCGGCAGCGGCCTGCTTGGTCTTGATGCTGAGGTGGGCGTAGCGTGCCGTCGATTGCGGGCTGCGATGGCCGAGGATCTGACCAGTGGTGTACAAGTCGGTGCCAGCGTTGATCAAGGAGGTGGCCGCGTCGTGCCTCAAGTCATGGAAGTGGAACGCCTTAAGGCCAGCCACCTTCAGCGCCGCGTTCCAGTGCTTGCGAAAGCACATCGGCTTCTCACCATCGGCGCGACCGAACACCAACCCCTCGGCCTTCCTGTGCAGCATCAGCGTGGTGATCGCTGGTGCCGGAAACACCAGCACGCGGGGATCGCCGTTCTTGGTCATGGCGAGGGTCGCGGTACGCTTCTTGAGGTCGATGCCTTCCCAGCGCAATGACTGCAATTCGCCCAGGCGTGCACCGGTGGTCATTCCCAACACGACCAGCAGCTTCAACAGCGGCCAGTCCGATGCGTCGCAGGCAGCGAGCAGCGCCTTGCGCTCATCGTCGTCGAGAGAGCGAATCCTGGCGTTGTTCTCGGTTTTGCTGGCGATGCCCTTCGCGGGGTTGGTAGCGATGTACTCTTCGTCAACGGCGAACTGCATCAGTACCGACCAGCAGGCTTTCCGTCGATTGATCGTCGCTGGTTTGCGACCCTCGGCGTAGGTCTTGAGGTCGGCCTTGATCAAGGTCGTGGTGATGTCGAGCAGACGTTCCTTGCCGTAGGCATCAGTCAGCGCCTTGACCCGGCCTTGACGAGAGATGTCCCGACCCGTCCACGCATCCATGTACAGCTCGGCCAGGGTGCTGAGGGTGATCCTCGCCTTCGGGTTGCCCAGGGCTTCAAGGCGCTGATTATCACGCAGCAGGGCGTCTGCCCAGGTCTTGGCGTCTTTCTTGAGGGTGAAGGTTTTGCTGGCGATCAATTTGTCGCCGGAACGGATCACAGCCTTGTAGCTGAATCCGACCTTGAGCGGTTTCTTGACGTAGGTGACGTGCATGGCGTAACTCCCAAGGCCCGGATGGGCCCAGCTAGTCGAACGGGAGGACGTACCTTTTCCCGTACCTTGCACGCTTTCGGTTGTTGCGACATCGCAGGTAAACCCTTGATGTTGGTGGAGAATCTGGTGGGCCCACACGGACTTGAACCGTGGACCAAAGGATTATGAGTCCTCTGCTCTAACCAACTGAGCTATAGGCCCTCAGTAGGTCGCGGATTATAGCGATGGTTTCTCGGCTGTGCTATCCGAAAAATCCAATTTGGCTGTACGAAGAAACGTCGCGGCGAATTCGGCCGGTGGCAGGGGCAGGCTGACGATGTAGCCCTGGATCTGTTCACACCCTTCCGCTGCGAGGAATTGCTGCTGTGCGAGGGTTTCCACGCCCTCGGCGATCACGGTGAATTGCATGCTTCGGCCCAGGGCGATAATGGCGCGAACGATGGCCGCGTCGTGGGGATCGTCCGGCAGGCCGCGGACGAAGGACTGGTCGATCTTGAGAATGTCCAGCGGCAGGCGTTTGAGGTAGCTCAGGGACGAGTAGCCGGTGCCGAAGTCGTCGATCGCCAGTTGCACGCCCAGGTGTTTGAGTTGGTGCAGCACCGCCAGCGCTTCTTCGGCCTGACTCATGATGAAGTTTTCGGTGATTTCCAATTGCAGGAGGTCGGGTCTGAGGCCGTTGTCCTTGAGCAATTGTTCGATGCGGCCAAGCAGGTTCGGCTGACGCAGTTGCGCGCCGGCGAGGTTGACCGACAGTGGGCCGAGGCATTCGTAGACCTGGTTCCATTCGTACATCTGCCGGCAGGCGGTTTCGAGTACCCAGTCGCCGATTTGCAGGATCATGCCGTTTTCTTCGGCCAGGGGAATAAAGTGCTCCGGCGGCACGTCGCCGAAGGTCGGGTGGCGCCAGCGAATGAGTGCTTCGGCGCCGACCAGGCGATGGTCGTCGAGGCTGATCTTCGGCTGATAGTGCAGGAACAGTTCATTGCGCTCGATGGCGCGTCGCAGTTCGTGCTCCAGCGCGACGCGCTCGCTGGCTTGGGCGGTGAGGTCGCGGGTGTAGCTTTCGACCCGATTGCGCCCCTTGGCTTTGGAGCGATACATCGCCGCGTCGGCGTTCTTGACCAGGGTGGCAACGTCACAGCCGTCTTTGGGATAGAGGCTGGTGCCAATGCTGGCACTGATGAAAAACTCGTGCACACCGGCCTGGAAGGGGGCGCTGAAGCAATTGAGCAGCTTGGTCGCGATGTTGTCGGCGTCACTGGATTGCTGCAGGCCGGGGAGCAGGATGATGAATTCGTCGCCACCCAGGCGCGCCACGGTATCGATGTCGCGCAACTGTTCCTTGAGGCGCACCGCGATGCCTTTTAGCAACAGGTCGCCGACCGGGTGCCCGAGGCTGTCGTTGATGTGTTTGAAGCGGTCCAGGTCGAGGAACAGCACGGCGCCCTGGCCGCCGTTTTCCTGTTGGTTGTTGAGCGCGGTCAGCAGCCGGCTCTCGAACAGGGTACGGTTCGGCAGGCCGGTCAGCGGGTCGTGGTGCGCCTGGTAGTCGAGCTTGGCCTGGGCGTGCTTGAGGCTGGAAATGTCTGCGAACACGGCCACAAAGTGGGTGATGAATTTGTCCCGGTTGCGCACCGCACTGATGGTCAGCCAGCTCGGGTAGAGCTCGCCGTTCTTGCGTCGATTGGATATCTCGCCCTGCCAATGCCCTTCGGCGGTCAGTTGATGCCACATGGCTGCATAGAACGCGCTGTCGTGCAGGCCCGAGGCGAGGAGGCGAGGGGTGTGGCCCAATGCTTCGCTTTCGCTGTAGCCGGTGATTTCGGTAAACGCGCGGTTGACCGCACTGATGTGTTGTTGAGTGTCGGTGATCAACACCCCTTCGGCGGTGCTTTCGAACACGGTGGCGGCCTGTTGCAGCTTTTCCTGCATCAAGTGCCGCTCGGTGATGTCTCGAGCGATGGTCAACATGCAATCTTCGTCGCCGATCGGCAGCGGACGGCTGGACACCTCGCAGAGGCGGATCTGGCCGTCGCTGCGGCGGATGTGGCAGCTGAAGTCGCGGACGAAACCGTCACGGTGCAGCAGGTCGAGCATCTGTTTGCGTTCGTTGAGGTTGACCCAGATTCCCAGTTCGAGCGCCGAGCGATCCACGGACATCGCGCTATTGAAGCCGGTAATGCGGCTAAACCCTTCGTTGACCTCCAGCAGCAAGCCATCGCTTTGCCGGGACAGCAGCAAACCGTCCGGGGAGGCATGGAAAGCCTTGGCGAATTTCTCTTCGGAGGTTTGCAGCTGTTGCTGGGTTTCCTTGAGCTGGCTGATATCGCGCACGACGACCACCAGCGCAGGGGTGGTGTCGAGGTCGAACGGTTCGGCGGAAATCAGGCCGGTAAACACCTGGCCATTGTTGCGACGAAAGGGCATCTCCAGGTTACGAATGCTGCCGGCCTGCAACCGCTGCAACAAGCCAGGCCCGACGCCGGGGATGCCCCAGATGTTGAGGTCGGAGGCGGTCTGGCCGATGACGTCTTCAGCCATGATGCCGATCTGTTCTTCGAACGCTTTGTTTACTTCCAGCAAACAGCCGTCAGAAAGCCGCGCGATGACCAGAATGTCCGGGCATTGCTGGAATACCGAGGCGAACTTCTGTTCCGACAGGCGCAACGCTTCTTCGGTGCGCTTGGCATCGCTGATATCGATCATCAGCCCGCGCATCACCGGTTCATGGCCGTGCTCGATCAGGCTGACGATGTCTCGCACCCACAGGCAGCGGCCGTCGGCGGTGATCACGCGGTAATCGAGGGTGTGATCGCGCCTGGCCAGGACTTCCTGGTCGCAGTAGGTCTGGGCCCGGGTTAGGTCGGCGGGGTGGATGATGTTGCGCCAGAAGCCTGGAATCAGCCAGTGCGACAAGGGGTAACCGAGCAGGTCCTCCGCATGGGGCGATACGTAGCTGTAGGTGAAGTCGGTGATCCTGGCTTCCCAGGCGATGGCCGAAAGGCTCTCTACCAATCCGCGGTAGTGGTATTCGCTGCTGCGCAGTTCCTGTTCCAGATCGACCCGGCGGGCGATTTCCGAACTCAGCCGGCGGTTGATCCGGATCACCGTTGCCAGCACGCCGACCAACAGCAGTAATCCAGGTAGGCCATAAAGCAGCAAATCGGACCAGAACGTTCGATGATCGAGGACGTTGCCGACCCAATGCTCCTGGATCGCGCTGATTTCCTCCGGGGTCATATCGGCCAGGACCTTGTCCAGGATGCCCACCAACACCTTGTTGTCCTTGGGCACGCCCATGGCCAGTTGATAGCGATAGGGTGTCTCGCCGCTGACATAAAGCCCGTCGAGCTTGAGCTGGCGCAGGCTCCAGATGCTGGAGGCGAGATCGCCGACCACGGCGTCCACCTCATCGGTGGCCAGTGCCTGCAAGGCTGAGCTGACATTGGGCATTGCCACCAGGTTCAGGTCAGGGTGGTGCGTGCGCAGTAGCTCATGGGGGGCGTAATTTTCCACCACGGCGATTTTCAGGCCGTACAGGTCTGCCAGTTTGCGCGGCTGGGGACCTCCGACATGGGCAAGAATGACAATCGGAAAGTCCAGGTAGGGACGGGTGAACGACAGGTAACTCTGGCGCTCTGGGGTCGACATGATGCCCGGCAGCAGGTCCAGCTTCGCTTGTTTGGCCTGTTCGAGGACAACCGTCCAGCTGACCGGCTCGATGGGCGTGAGCTTGATGGCCAGGCGTTGCCGAATCATGTTGATGTAGTCCGCTGCAAGGCCCTGGTAGCGGCCTTGATCGTCGCGAAACTCAAAGGGCGGCCAGGACGCATCGACGCCCAGGCGCAAGTCTGGGTGAGCCGCCAGCCAGCTACGTTCTTCGTCGGTCAGAGTCAGCGCGCCAGCCGTTGTGGTCCAGGTTATCAGCGACAGCAAAAAAAAACACGGTCGGCAGTCTGGGCATAACGATCTCGTTGCGGCACGGGGGAATGTGTCGAGTGTAGACGGGCAATCAGGCGGGAGTGAAGCGTGGGAAACTTTATCTGCATAAAGCAAAACCCCCGGCCTGGGCCGGGGGTTTTGTGATCACTCGTCGAGGAAGGAGCGCAGATGCTCGCTTCTCGTCGGGTGGCGCAGCTTGCGCAGCGCCTTGGCTTCGATCTGACGAATCCGTTCACGGGTCACGTCGAACTGCTTACCAACCTCCTCAAGGGTGTGGTCGGTATTCATGTCGATACCGAAGCGCATGCGCAGTACCTTGGCTTCACGGGCAGTGAGGCCGGACAGTACTTCGCGAGTCGCTTCTTTAAGGCTCTCAACGGTGGCGACATCGATAGGCGACTGCATGGTCGAGTCTTCGATGAAGTCACCCAGATGGGAGTCTTCGTCATCACCGATCGGGGTTTCCATGGAGATCGGCTCTTTAGCGATCTTCAATACCTTGCGGATCTTGTCCTCAGGCATTTCCATGCGTTCGCCCAGCTCTTCCGGGGTCGGTTCGCGACCCATTTCCTGCAACATCTGCCGGGAAATGCGGTTGAGCTTGTTGATCGTCTCGATCATGTGCACCGGAATACGGATGGTGCGGGCCTGGTCGGCGATCGAGCGAGTGATCGCCTGACGGATCCACCAGGTGGCATAAGTCGAGAATTTGTAGCCGCGGCGGTATTCGAACTTGTCTACCGCTTTCATCAAACCGATGTTGCCTTCCTGGATCAGATCGAGGAATTGCAGGCCACGGTTGGTGTACTTCTTGGCGATGGAGATCACCAGACGCAAGTTAGCTTCGACCATCTCTTTCTTCGCGCGGCGGGCCTTGGCCTCACCGATCGACATGCGACGGTTGATGTCCTTGATCTCGGCGATCGTCAAACCGGTTTCGGTTTGCAGCGCGATCAGCTTCTGCTGGCAACGAATGATGTCCGGTTGCAGGCGACCAATGGCTTCGGCGTATTTGCCTTTGCCTTTGGCCAAGCCGTCGGACCAGCTTTCGTCGACTTCATTGCCCGGGAACTGGCGCAGGAAATCGGCACGCGGCATGCGTGCATCTCGAACGCACAGTTGCATGATTGCGCGCTCTTGCTGACGCAGGCGATCCAGGGCACTGCGAACACGCTCGACCAGGCCTTCGAATTGCTTCGGCACCAGTTTGATCGGCATGAACAGCTCAGCCAGCAGCACCAGCTCGGCGATTGCCAGCTTGTTGCCACGACCGTGCTTTTTCAGCGCCTTGCGGGTGATTTCCATCTGATCGGAGACAGCGCCAAAACGCTGTGCCGCGATAACCGGATCCGGACCGCTTTCGGCTTCTTCCTCGTCGTCAGTCGTTGCTTCGGCGTCATCGTCGTCGGTGTCGTCATCCGCTTTCACGGCTTTCGGATCGACAGGCGGTGGCACTTCGGCTGCAGGCGGCGCAATGCCGTCGTCCGGGTCGATATAACCGCTCAGGACGTCGGACAGGCGGCCACCTTCGGTGGTGACGCGAGTGTATTCGGAGAGAATATGGTCAACCGTGCCAGGGAAGTGCGCAATTGCGCCCATCACTTCGCGGATGCCCTCTTCAATACGCTTGGCGATTTCAATTTCGCCTTCACGTGTGAGGAGCTCTACCGTACCCATTTCACGCATGTACATGCGCACCGGGTCGGTGGTGCGACCAATGTCGGTCTCGACCGCTGCCAACGCTGCTGCTGCCTCTTCGGCCGCGGCTTCGTCGGTATCGGCGTCGGCCAGCATAAGGGAATCCTTATCTGGCGCAACCTCGAATACGTTGATCCCCATGTCATTGATCATGCGGATGATGTCTTCCACCTGTTCCGGATCTGAAATATCCTCCGGCAGGTGGTCGTTGACCTCCGCGTAAGTCAGGTAGCCCTGCTCACGACCAAGTGTGATCAACTCTTTGATACGAGACTGCTGTTGCGCTTTTCCGGACATAACACCCTATCCACTGAAGGTCTTGGCGGGCAAAAAACAAGCCGAGGATTATACCTGAGCTATGACCTCACGCGCCAGTTGAGGTCGGGCTTGATGCGGAAACATTGCGACTTAAAAGGTCGCGCAGTTGATTTTTCTCTTCGGCTGTCAGTTCACTTTGACGTGCTTTCCTGAGCAGTTGTTCCAGGTTTCGCTCGCGTTGGCGGGCGGACAAGCTATTAATGGTGTCGAAAAACTGTTGTTCAAGGTTATCTCCGTCAATCAGCCATTCCTTTTCCGCCAGCGCCTTGAGCAAACGTCCTTGCTCGGTACCGTGCCAGCGTGCGATCAACTGAAATGAGTTTAGCTTGGGATTCTTCTGTACGGCTTCGAGCAGTGCCACCAACAATTGTGTATTGGTGTGATCTTCGGCGGCAAAGTGCCCGGCGCCCTCGACTTTTTCTGCCAGTTGCGGGTGATGCAGCAGTGTTCGCAGCGCAGCCAGGGTCGGCGGCTCTACAGCGGCCGGCACCCGTGGGGCGCGCGGTTGATCGCGATCAGCGCCGCGCTTGCCATTCTTGTCCCAGGGTTTCTTGTCCCATTTTTTACCGCCGGCGCCGGGTTTCTTCGGCGTCCACTCCTGCTGCGGCGCATACATCTCCTGTGCCTGTGCCTGTGCCTGCGGCTGATGGTAGTCGCTGTAATCCGGCATGGCGTCGTAATCGATGCCCGGGTCGTACGCCGGTGGCGCTTCCTGGGGGGCGCTTTGTACCAGCTGGCTCACCGCTTCACCGCTAAGGCCGGTGATTTCGCTCAGCCGCTGACGCATCAGGATGCGTAGGTTGGCGCCCGGGACTTTGTCGATCAGCGGCGCGGCGAGGGTGGCCATGTGGGCCTTGCCTTCGAGTGAGCGCGGGTCCGATTCCTCGATCAGCTGCTGGAAGAAATAATCCGCCAATGGCTGGGCATGCTGGTTGATTCGCGCACGGAAAGCGTCGGTGCCTTCGGAGCGGACCAGGGTGTCCGGGTCTTCGCCCTCTGGCAGGAACAGGAAGCGCGCCCGACGCCCGTCTTGCAGGCAGGGAAGGGTGGCCTCCAACGCCCGCCACGCGGCGTTACGGCCAGCCTGGTCGCCGTCGAAGCAGAACAGCACGTTGGGCACGACGCGAAACAGTCGCTTCAAATGCTCTTCGCTGGTGGCGGTGCCCAGGGTGGCTACGGCATTGCGCAAGCCTTGCTGGGCCAGAGCGATAACGTCCATGTAGCCTTCGACGACGATGATTTCGTCGAGATTGCGGTTGTTCTTGCGTGCTTCATAGAGGCCGTAGAGTTCCTGGCCCTTATGGAATACCGGGGTTTCCGGTGAGTTCAGGTATTTGGGCTTGTCGTCGCCCAGTACCCGGCCGCCGAAAGCAATGATGCGCCCACGGCTGTCGCGGATCGGAAACATTACGCGATCGCGAAAGCGGTCATAGCGTTTGCCGGTTTCGGCGTTTTCGATCAGCAAGCCGGCATCGACCATGGCTTTTTGTTGCAGGGTGTCGCTGCTCAAGTGCTTGAACAGGTTGTCCCAGCCGGGCGGGGCGAAGCCGAGGCCGAAGTCCCGGGCGATTTCGCCGGTCAGCCCGCGACCTTTCAAGTAATCCACCGCGGCTTTGCGCATTGGATGGCTTTTCAGGGCCTGACGGTAAAAGTCGGCGGCGGCCGTGAGCAGCGGGTACAGCGGCGAATCGGTCGGCTGCCGCGGTTTGTGCGGGCGGCCGCTTTCTTCGCGGGGGATTTCCATGCCGGCGGCTTTGGCCAGTTCTTCGACAGCCTGGACGAAATCCAGGTTGTCGTGGTCCATCATGAAGCCGAGGGCGTTGCCGCCAGCGCCGCAGCCGAAGCAGTAATAGAACTGTTTGTCGGGGCTGACGCTGAAGGACGGGGTTTTTTCCTTGTGAAAAGGGCAGCAGGCGGTGTAGTTCTTGCCGGCCTTTTTCATTTGCAGGCGCGAGCTGACCACATCGACGATGTCGGTGCGGTTCAGAAGGTCGTCAATGAAGCTCTGGGGAATTAGCCCGGCCATGGCGTTCTCGTCATCTGCGCTGTAATGGACCCGAAGCAAAGGACAGCCGAATGCGGGTCGTTTTTGAGGCGCGCAAAATATACGGCTCGACCAGTGTCGTCTGCGTAATCGCTGTCGGGAAGTGTATCCGCCGAAAATCCACTGACGTTAGTGCCAATCAGTATTCGACTATTTGAAAATATTGCGCTGAAATCCGCTGCGGCCAGTCAATGGCCCCGGATCGCTCATAAGCGGGCACGCAAGAAGGTGCCTTGGGCTGATCGTCGTGAGAGGAATCAGTGGGTGTGCTCGTCAGTAGCCTTGAAAGGCTCGTCAGAAAAGACGTGCACCGCTGGCAAAAAAGCCAGGTCTGACGCTGCGAAGCAGGTTTGTCTCGGTCGCGTCTGCGGCTTTGACGGTGAAGCATCAAGCGTTTTCCGCAAATGCCATTAGCCCGGCTGAGGGCCGGGCTTGGCAGAAGCTTGCTACGAACGTCTGTGTATTAGTACAGACGAACGGCGCGGCGCTGTTCGCGCTGAACTTTCTTGGCGTGACGCTTAACAGCGGCTGCTGCTTTACGTTTACGCTCAGAAGTAGGCTTCTCGTAGAATTCGCGGCTACGAACTTCAGCCAGTACACCGGCTTTTTCGCAGGAGCGCTTGAAACGACGCAGAGCTACGTCGAAGGGTTCGTTCTCTTTTACTTTGACGGCTGGCATCCAGAGCTACCTTCATTCATTACCGGGGTCAACATCCTCGTGGCAAAAGAGCACTTGAAGACGTCGGTTTTTAAGGGTTGCGGATGTTAACCCCTCATCGCTCGGAATGCAAAGCCTCTGATCGAAAACCGCTGGTCGGGGCCTCACGTGGCGACTATTATGCGCGCCTTCGAATTCAGCCTAAACAAGGCGCAAACCCATGCTAGTACTGGGATTAGAAACCTCCTGCGACGAAACCGGTGTCGCACTTTACGACAGTGAACGCGGCCTGCTGGCCGACGCGCTATTCAGCCAGATCGACCTGCACCGAGCCTATGGCGGTGTGGTGCCGGAGCTGGCTTCGCGTGACCACGTCAAACGCATGCTGCCCTTGATTCGTCAGGTGTTGGCTGAAGCTGACTGCGTGCCGACCGAGATCGATGCGATCGCTTATACCGCGGGTCCCGGGCTGGTCGGCGCGCTCTTGGTGGGCGCTTCCTGCGCCCAGGCGCTGGCCTTTGCCTGGGGCATTCCGGCCTTGGGCGTGCACCACATGGAAGGCCATTTGCTGGCGCCGATGCTGGAGTCGCAACCGCCGGAGTTTCCGTTCGTCGCTTTGTTGGTGTCGGGCGGTCATACGCAGCTGGTTCAGGTCGATGGCATCGGCCAATACACGTTGTTGGGCGAGACCCTCGACGATGCTGCCGGCGAAGCGTTCGACAAGACCGCGAAGATGATGGGCCTCAATTATCCAGGCGGCCCGGAAATCGCGCGTCTGGCGGAGCAAGGGGTTGCTGGGCGATTCACTTTTCCGCGTCCGATGTGTGACCGTCCCGGCCTGGCGTTCAGCTTCAGCGGCTTGAAAACCTCTGCCCTGAACACCTGGCAGCAATGCGTCAGCGCCGGGGACGACAGTGAGCAAGCCCGTTGCGACATCTCTCTGGCGTTCCAGCAGGCCGTGGTGGAGACTTTGACCATCAAGTGCAAGCGAGCCCTCAAGCAGGCAGGTATGAAGCGCCTGGTGATCGCTGGGGGCGTCAGCGCCAACAAGGCTTTGCGCGCTTCCCTGGAGAAAATGCTCGGCGACATGCGCGGCGATGTGTTTTATGCCCGTCCGGAGTTCTGTACGGATAATGGCGCGATGATCGCGTTTGCCGGTTGCCAGCGCTTGCAGGCGGGTCAGCACGAAAGCCTGGCGATAAGCGTTCAGGCGCGCTGGCCAATGGAGCAATTGTCGGCGCTGTGATGAGCGGTATTCACGTGCGGTATTAAAAATGCCGTTCGCGCCCGGCAAACAGGTCGCGTAGATTGCCGCGATGACGCCAGACGATCAGCCCTGTGAGCGCGCTCATGGGCAGCAGGGCTGCCGGCTCTTGCCAGGCCAGCAATGGCAGGGTCAGCGGTGTGGCGATCAATGCGGCGAGCGAGCTGGTACGGGTCAGGTAGAACGTCAGCAGCCAGGCGCAGACCGCCAGCAGTGCTGCAGGCGGATAGAGGCCCAGTAACATTCCGGCAGCGGTGGCGACACCCTTGCCGCCGCGAAAGCGGAAGTACAGCGGGAACAGGTGGCCGATGACGGCACAGATGCCGATCCAGGCCTGGTCCTGCAGCGAAAGACCCGCAACACCTGCGATCAGCACGGGCAGCAGGCCCTTGCAGAGGTCGCCGAGCAAAGTCAGGGTGGCGAGCTTTTTGCCGGCCAGGCGCAGCATGTTGGTGGCACCGGCATTGCCCGAGCCACTCATTCGCGGATCGGGGTTACCGGTCAGGCGGCTGAGCAAAATGGCAAAGGACAGAGAGCCGAGCAGGTAGGCGAGGGTCGCCAGTAACCAAAACATGCTAACTATTCCGGGCGAGGACGCCCTGATTCTAACGGCGCAATGCGCCCTTGTCGTGCAGCGGAGAAAAGTGCTTGGACAGAGTGTTTATCGAGGGCCTGGAAGTCGACACCGTGATCGGTGCCTACGACTGGGAGCGAGGCATCCGACAGTGCTTGCGACTTGATCTGAGCTTCGCCTGGGATAATCGCCCGGCCGCTGCCGGTGACGACCTGACCCTGGCGCTCGATTACGCGAGCGTTTCGTCGCGCATCCAGGCATTTGCCGAGCAGGCGCAGTTCCAGCTGGTCGAGACGTTTGCCGAGCGCCTGGTTGAAGTCCTGATGAGTGAGTTCAACATCACCTGGATGCGCCTGAAGCTGACCAAGCCAGGTGCTGTCCCGGCTGCCACGGGTGGAGTGGGCGTGGAGATCGAGCGCGGATGTCGCTGACTCAGGTGTATCTCGGGCTCGGCAGCAATATCGAGCGCGAATCCCATTTGCAGGCTGGCCTGGAAGCCTTGGCAGGTTTCCTGGTGGATATACGCTGCTCGGCGGTATTCGAAAGCCAGCCGGTGGGGATCAAAAGCGGACCGTTTTTCAATTTCGTGGTCTCGGCCTACACCGATCTCCCGCTGATGGAGCTGGACCGTCGGTTGAAATTCATCGAGGCGGACAACGGCCGTTACGCACCGGACCGCAAGGGTTTGCCGCTGGACATCGACGTGTTGCTGTTTGGTGATCTGGTGGGCAACTTCGATGGCTTGATGCTGCCGCGAGCGGAGATTCTGAAAAATGCCTTTGTGCTGTGGCCGTTGTCGCTGATAGCGCCGGATCGCGTGCATCCGGGCGTCGGCAAGAGCTTTGCGACGTTGTGGAGTGAGGCGCGGATTGATCAGGTGTTAGCGCCGGTGGCGTTTGAGTGGCGTGGTCAGCAGCTGACGCCTTCGAATTTGTTGTGAGGCAAAAAGATCGCAGCCTTCGGCAGCTCCTACAGAGGATTGCGTACATCTGTAGGAGCTGCCGAAGGCTGCGATCTTTTGATCTTGCTTATGCGTGTTCTTTGTAAGCCTTTAGCGCCTTGAGGCGTTCACGCTTGATCGCCTCGCCCAGCTCCGGGCCCTTGAATCCCTTCTCCAGCAACGGCTGAACCGCAACGCTGCGCGCCGCGATCGCCGCCCCGCGCAAATAATCGGCCTGTGGATAACTTCGTTGCTCCAGCCCTTTGCGGCCACGGGCGTCCATCTCGCACGCCGCGATAAATTCCTCGAACCGCTGGGGCCGACGGTACACGTCGAAACGCTGCAGCAACTCCAGCAAGGTCGACGCTTTCAGCTCCAGGGCGCGGTGGCCATGGGTATGATATTCACCCACCAGCAGCGCCAGTTCCTGGCAATCCCTCGGCGCCTTGAAGCGTTCGTTGACCGCCTTGATCAGCTTCAGGCCCTTGTGCTCATGGGCAATGTGGCGGGGCCATTCTTCTTCGGGCGTCAATCCTTTGCCCAGGTCATGCAGGAGGCAAGCCCAGCGCACCGTCAGCGGTTGCTTGTGCAGCGCCGCTTGCTCGAGCACGCTCAGGGTGTGCACGCCCGTGTCGATTTCCGGATGATGGGCTTGCGGTTGCGGTACGCCGAACAATGCGTCGACTTCCGGCATCAGCACCTTGAGCGCGCCGCACTCGCGCAGCACCTCAATGAACACCTGCGGCTGATTCTCCAGCAGTGCGCGAGAAATTTCCTTCCAGCTCCGCTCCGCGGTCAAGGCTTGCAGTTCGCCCGACTCACTGAGTTGGCGCATCAGTTCCAGTGTTTCGGGTGCCACGGTGAAACCCAAGTCGGCGTAACGCGCTGCAAAACGGGCAACACGCAAAACCCTGAGCGGATCTTCGGCGAATGAGGGGGAAACGTGGCGTAAAATTCGCGCATCAAGATCCTTTTGGCCTTGGTAGGGATCGGTCAACTGCTGTTGATCGTCTTCCGCCATGGCATTGATCGTCAGATCGCGACGGATCAAGTCTTCTTCAAGGGTGACTTCAGGGCTGGCGTGAAAGGTGAAGCCGCCGTAACCGCGCCCGCTTTTGCGTTCGGTCCGGGCGAGGGCATATTCCTCACCGCTTTTCGGATGAAGAAACACCGGGAAGTCCGCGCCCACCGGGCGAAAGCCCTTGGCGAGCATTTCTTCGGTGGTGGCGCCGACCACGACCCAATCGATATCGGTGACAGGTTTGCCCAGCAGGCGATCGCGAACGGCGCCACCGACTTTATAAATCTGCATAAAAAACCTCCGTTAGCTCGACAGAATAACCTTTGCGTCGAACTTCCGGAGGCAGAAACGGGATCAAAGATGGATGACCGCCAGATCCAGCCGGCCGTAATCTCCTTCGCTGTGCTCGCCCCTGGGCGGTACATGGTGGGTTTTCATCACTTGGTCGCCTTGCAATGTCTCCAGGTGAATGTCGAAGCCCCAGAGGCGATGCAGGTGCTTGAGGACTTCCTCTGTGGACTCGCCCAGCGGTTTTCGGTCGTGTTGCTGGTGACGCAGGGTCAGGGAGCGGTCGCCTCGCCGGTCGATGCTGTAGATCTGCACGTTGGGTTCGCGATTGCCCAGGTTGTACTGCGCCGCCAGGGTTTCCCGGATGATGCGGTAACCTCCTTCGTCGTGAATCGCCGGGACCAGCAGGTCTTCTTTCTGGTCGTCATCGAGAATGCTGAACAGCTTGAGGTCGCGGATCACCTTGGGTGACAGGTACTGCAGAATGAAACTCTCATCCTTGAAGCTGCTCATGGCGAACTTGATGCTCGACAGCCAGTCGGTGCCGGCAATTTCCGGGAACCAGCGGTAATCCTCCTCGGTAGGGTTTTCACACATGCGCCGGATGTCCCGGTACATGGCAAAGCCCAGGGTGTAGGGGTTGATGCCGTTGTAGTAGGGGCTATCGAAACCGGGCTGATAGACCACGCTGGTGTGGGACGTCAGAAACTCCATCATGAAACCGTCGGTCACCAGGCCTTCGTCGTACAGGTCGTTCATCAAGGTGTAATGCCAGAAGGTGGCCCACCCTTCGTTCATCACCTGGGTCTGGCGTTGTGGATAGAAATATTGCGCGATCTTGCGCACGATCCGGACGATTTCCCGCTGCCAGGGCTCTAGCAATGGTGCGTGTTTTTCGATGAAGTAGAGGATGTTTTCCTGAGGTTCGGCGGGGAAGCGTGCATTGTCCTTGTCGCTGTACTTGTCCGCACCTTTGGGGATCGTGCGCCACAGGTCGTTGATCTGCTTCTGCAGATGTTCTTCCCGATCCTTTTGTCGGCGACGTTCTTCCTCAGCCGAAATCGGATAGGGGCGCTTGTAGCGGTCAACGCCGTAATTCATCAGGGCATGGCAGGAATCGAGCAAGTCCTCCACTGCGTCGATGCCGTGGCGCTCTTCGCACTGCATGATGTACTGCTTGGCGAACACCAGGTAATCGATGATCGAGCTGGCATCGGTCCAGGTGCGGAACAGGTAATTGCCCTTGAAGAAGCTGTTATGCCCATAGCAGGCATGAGCGACGACCAGTGCCTGCATGCAGATGGTGTTTTCTTCCATCAGATAGGCGATGCACGGATCCGAGTTGATCACGATCTCGTAGGCCAGCCCCATCTGGCCGCGACTGTAGGATTTCTCGGTGCTGAGGAAGTGTTTGCCGTAGGACCAATGGTGATAGCCCAGCGGCATGCCGACGGAGGCGTAGGCGTCCATCATCTGCTCGGCGGTGATCACTTCGATCTGGTTGGGGTACGTATCCAGGGCATAACGAGCCGCCAGGCGACTGATTTCCTTGTCGTAGGCCTGGATCAGCTCGAACGTCCATTCCGAACCGGTGGATATGGGTTGGCGCTTCTGCTCTTTGGCGGTCATGTCACTAACCTGCGCTGGAAGAGTTCACGGAAGACCGGATAGATATCCCCGGCCGAGACCAGTTGTTGCTGGGCAAAGGTGTCAGAGAAGGCTTCGGCGATGCGTTCGTATTCGAACCACAGGGCCTGGTGTTCGCGCGGGGTGATCTCAACGTAAGTGTAGTACTGCACGAACGGCATGATCTGGTTGATCAGGATATCGCGGCAGATCGGTGAGTCGTCGTTCCAGTTGTCGCCATCGGAAGCCTGGGCGGCATAGATGTTCCATTCGTTGCTCGGATAGCGTTCAGCCATGATCTCCTGCATCAGTTTCAAGGCGCTGGAAACGATGGTGCCACCGGTTTCGCGGGAGTAGAAAAACTCCTCCTCATCCACTTCCCTGGCGCTGGTGTGGTGGCGGATGAACACGACGTCGATCTTGTCGTAGTTGCGCTTGAGAAACAGGTACAACAGGATAAAGAATCGCTTGGCGATGTCCTTGGTCGCCTGGGTCATGGAACCGGATACGTCCATCAGGCAGAACATGACCGCCTTGGAGCTCGGATTGGGTTGTTTGATCAGCAGGTTGTACTTCAGGTCGAAGGTGTCGAGAAACGGAATGCGGTGGATGCGCGCACTGAGTTTTTCGATTTCCGCTTCGATTTCCTGAATATCGCCGAAGTTGTCCGGTTCATCCCGTTGTAGTCGAAGAAGTTCTTCCTTGGCTTCACGCAATTTCGCTCGACTGCTGCCGGACAGGGCGATTCTGCGCGCATGGGCCGAGCGTAGTGTGCGGATGATGTTGATCCGCGAGGGATTGCCTTCATTACTGATACCGGCACGAACCGTCTTGAAAGTATCGGTTCCGGTCAGGTTGCGCTTGACGAGGTTCGGCAGCTCGAGGTCCTCGAACATGAATTCGAGGAATTCCTCCTGGGTGATCTGGAAGACGAACTCGTCCATCCCTTCACCCGAGTTGCCGGCCTTGCCGGGACCTCGGCCACCACCGCCTCCCGGTGGCCGGGCGATGTGTTCGCCGCTGGTGAATTCCTTGTTGCCCGGGTGCACGACCGTTTGCTTGCCACCGCGGCCGTGATGAAGCACCGGCTCGTCGATGTCTCGACCGGGAATGCTGATTTGTTCGCCGTGTTCCATATCGGTAATGGAGCGCCGGCTGACCGCCTCTTCGACAGCCTTTTTGATGTGATCACGGTAACGCCGCAGAAACCGCTGGCGGTTCACCGTGCTCTTGTTCTTGCCATTGAGACGTCGGTCGATCACATAGCTCATGACTGCTCCTTAGAAGCTGTCCTGAAAGGGGCGAGCGGTGATACAGCATCGAACCGAGAGCCGAGGGATGTTGAACGCTCCCCCAAGCGCTTTGGATGCTGCCTGAACTCGCTACCGACTTTCGAACACCTTCCAGAGGCCTGTGTAACAGAAAAAGCGCCCACAGGTCTCTGGCTGACGACAACCGGTCTGACCGGCAGCGGGTTATTGTGATTTTCTGACCCGCAGGTACCACTCGGACAGCAGTCGTACCTGTTTGTCGGTGTAGCCCCGCTCGACCATCCGTGTGACGAAGTCGTTGTGCTTCTGCTGGTCCTCTTTACTGGCCTTGGCGTTGAAGCTGATGACTGGCAGGAGGTCCTCGGTGTTGGAGAACATTTTCTTCTCGATGACCACCCGCAGTTTTTCGTAGCTGAGCCAAGTCGGATTCTTGCCATTGTTGTTGGCCCGGGCGCGCAGTACGAAGTTGACGATTTCGTTGCGGAAATCCTTCGGATTGCTGATGCCGGCCGGTTTTTCGATTTTCTCCAGTTCTTCGTTCAGCGCCACGCGGTTGAGGATTTCGCCGGTTTCCGGGTCGCGGTATTCCTGGTCCTGGATCCAGAAGTCGGCGTACAGCACATAACGATCGAAGATGTTCTGGCCGTACTCGCTGTAAGACTCGAGATAGGCCGTCTGGATTTCCTTGCCGATGAATTCGATATAGCGCGGTGCCAGGTACTCCTTGAGGAAGCGCAGGTAGCGTTCGCGGGTTTCCGCCTGGAACTGTTCCTGTTCGATCTGTTGTTCCAGTACGTAGAGCAAATGCACCGGGTTGGCGGCAATTTCGTGCGGATCGAAGTTGAACACCTTCGACAGGATCTTGAAGGCGAAGCGGGTCGACAGGCCGTTCATGCCTTCGTCGACGCCGGCGTTGTCGCGGTATTCCTGGATCGACTTGGCCTTTGGATCGGTGTCCTTGAGGTTCTCGCCGTCATACACCCGCATCTTGGAGTAGATGTTGGAGTTTTCCGGCTCCTTGAGGCGCGAGAGCACGGTGAACTGGGCAAGCATCTTCAGGGTGTCGGGCGCGCAGTGAGCCTTGGCCAGCGAACTGTTGAACAGGAGTTTGTCGTAGATCTTCACTTCGTCGCTGACCCGCAGGCAGTACGGCACTTTGACGATGTAGATCCGGTCGATGAAGGCTTCGTTGTTCTTGTTGTTGCGGAAGGTGTGCCATTCCGATTCGTTGGAGTGGGCCAGCAGGATCCCGGTGAACGGAATCGCGCCGAGACCTTCGGTACTGTTGTAGTTGCCTTCCTGTGTGGCGGTCAGCAATGGGTGCAGCACCTTGATTGGCGCCTTGAACATTTCGACGAATTCCATCAGGCCCTGGTTGGCCCGGCACAATGCGCCCGAGTAGCTGTAGGCGTCCGCATCGTTCTGCGGGAATTCCTCCAGCTTGCGGATATCGACCTTGCCTACCAGCGCCGAGATGTCCTGGTTGTTCTCGTCGCCCGGTTCGGTTTTGGCAACCGCGATCTGGTTCAGGATCGACGGATAGAGTTTCACCACGCGGAACTGGCTGATGTCTCCGCCGAATTCGGCCAGGCGCTTGGTAGCCCATGGCGACATGATGGTATTGAGGTAGCGCCGCGGAATGCCGAAGTCTTCCTCAAGGATCGCGCCATCTTCAGTGGCGTTGAACAGACCCAGGGGCGATTCGAATACCGGCGAACCCTTGATCGCGTAGAAGGGCACTTTCTCGATCAGCTGTTTGAGCTTCTCGGCCAGGGACGATTTACCGCCACCGACGGGGCCGAGCAGGTAGAGGATTTGTTTCTTTTCTTCCAGGCCTTGAGCGGCATGGCGGAAATACGACACGATCTGGTCAATGCATTCTTCCATCCCGTGGAAGTCTTCAAAGGCCGGATAGCGGCGGATCACCTTGTTGGAAAAGATTCGCGACAGTCTCGAGTTGGTCGAGGTGTCGAGCAGCTCCGGTTCACCGATGGCCAGCAACAGACGCTCGGCTGCGGAAACGTAGGCACTGCGGTCCTGTTTGCACAGTTCAAGATACTCTTGCAGCGAGAGTTCTTCCTGGCGTGTGGACTCGAAGCGTTGTTGGAAGTGGCTAAAGATACTCATGACGTCACCTCGCTCGATACGTGGAGCCGACGCCGGATCATTCAGTCGATGCTGGCAGCAACCGGATATGCAGTTGCTGTTTACCCCCCAGAACCCTTTCAAGGCTTAGCACCCCGAAAGCTACTCCCGATGACCCGCGCGCCGGTGTACCGGCTCTCCCCTGTTTTGGATGGCCTGCGCTTAAGGATAGTTGCTTATTTGGGAGGTAAAGGCGAGATACGTAATTAGTTGTGGCAGACCGTTCGTCTGCCACCGCGCTAAGCCGCGGGGGCCGGGGCCTTGCGCATTACAAAAAAATTATTCGGTGGTGCCTTGCGCTGTTTCCGCAGGATAAGTCGACCGCCACAATTCGAATCCGCCATCCATGCTGTAGACGTCGGAAAAGCCCTGGCTGATCAGGTAGGCGGCAGCGCCCTGGCTGGAATTGCCGTGATAGCAGACGACTACGGTCGGCGCATCCAGGTCGGCGCCCTGAATGAAGGCATGCAGCGAATGGTTGTCCAGGTGCTTCGAGCCGCTGATGTGCAGGGCGGCAAAGGTCGCAGGGTCGCGAACGTCGACCACTACTGCGCCTTGTTCGCGCAGGGCCTGGGCCTGTTCCGGGGGGATACGTTTGAATTCGCTCATGGCGGGCTCCTGTGGCTCGGCTGAAAGTGCAGTCTAGCGCGGGGCGCTGGCTGGCGAGGGTTCGGTCATTCGTGGGGCGACTGGCGGCACGGCGGCATGCCCTTGCGCGTCGCATTTGCAAGACAGGCGTTCGCCGCTGTCGACATTCATGAGCGTCAAGGCACCGCCCCAGACACAGCCGGTGTCGAGGGCCGAAATCCCTGGCTCGTTGCATTGGCCCTCGAGTGCTGCCCAATGGCCGAAAATGATCTTCAAGCCCTTGGTCTTGCGTTCCTTGTGCTGGAACCAGGGTTTGTACCCTGCCGGTGCAGTGTCGAGACCTTCCTTGCTCTTGAGGTCAAGCTTGCCATCGGCGGTGCAAAAGCGCATCCGGGTGAAATAGTTGGTGATCACTCGCAGGCGCGCGATGCCCTTGAGGTCGTTGTCCCATTTCGCCGGATCGTTGCCGTACATGCCATCGAGGTAGGCTGGAAACAGGTTGTCGTCGCGCAGGGCGGTTTCGACCTCGGCCGCGCACTTGAGGGCTTTGCGCAGTGACCATTGCGGCGGAACGCCGGCATGCACCAGCGCAACATTTCGTTGTTCGTCGTAGTGCATGAGTTTTTGCTGGCGTAACCAGTACAGCAGCTCGGCGCAATCAGGTGCTTCGATGATCTCGCGCAGGGTGTCGGCTTTCTTCAGGCGTTCGATGTTCTGCCCGGCGGCCAGCAAATGCAGGTCGTGGTTGCCGAGTACGCACACCAGCGACTCGCGGATGCCATAGAGAAAACGCAGGGTCTCGAGCGACTGAGGGCCGCGGTTGACCAGGTCGCCCACCAGCCACAGGCGATCCTTCGTCGGGTCGAAGGCAACCTGCTTGAGCAGGCATTGCAGGGCTTCAAGGCAGCCCTGGAGGTCGCCGACGGCATACGTCGCCATCAGTGCAGGGCTCCGGGCACCGCCAGGCGGAATGGCGCGATGATGGCGTCGAAGTGTTTGCCGTCTGTGGCGACCATCTCATAAGTGCCTTGCATCGTACCGACCTTGGAGGTCATGACGGTGCCGCTACTGTAGGTATGGCTTTCGCCCACCTCGATCAACGGCTGCTGGCCAACCACGCCGGCCCCGCGAACTTCTTCGACATGCCCGTCGCCATCGGTGATTACCCAATGCCGCGACAGCAGCTTGGCCGGTAACTCGCCGTTATTGTGCACGGTGATGGTGTACGCAAAGGCAAAGCGTGAGTGCTCGGGTTGCGATTGTTCTGCCAGATAGCGAGTGACGACGCTGACGTCGACCTGATAACGGGGATCGGACATGCAAGAGGCCTTAAAAACGAAGCGGGACGCGGGGCGTAGCTGATGGAACTCAGTCTAGGCCAAGTATCGGGTAGTAAACCAGACATGAAGGCTGGTGTCCTACCCGATAACGCTCATCGCCTGTCAGTCGGCGCTGGGCTTGTCCAGGACTTGTTCGCTCAGCGTGTCGGCCAGGCGCACGAAGGCGGCGAGGTCGAGCTGCTCGGGGCGCAGGCTGCCATCGACACCGGAAGCTTCGATCTCGGCATTGCTCAGCAGCAGTTTGAGGGTGTTGCGCAGGGTCTTGCGTCGTTGGTTGAAGGCTTCACGCACGACGCGTTCCAGCAGCTTGTGATCCTTGGCCGGGTGCGGCAGCACCGCGTGAGGCACCAGGCGCACGATGGCCGAGTCGACTTTCGGCGGCGGATTGAACGCCCCCGGGCCAACGTTGAACAGGTGTTCGACCCGGCAGTGGTACTGAACCATGATCGACAGCCGACCCCAATCACCACCACCGGGGCCTGCGGCCATGCGCTCGACCACTTCCTTTTGCAGCATGAAGTGCATGTCGCGGATCAGGCTGGCGTTGTGCAGCAGGTGAAAAATCAGCGGCGTCGAGATGTTGTACGGCAGGTTGCCGACCACTCGCAGGCTGTTCGGTGCGGCGCCAAGGCTGTTGAAGTCGAACTTCAGTGCGTCGCCCTGGTGCAGGTTGAAGTTGCTCTTGCCGGCAAATTGCTGGTTGAGGATCGGGATCAGATCCTTATCCAGTTCCACCACGTCGAGCTGGGCACCGCTGCCGAGCAGGCCTTGAGTCAGCGCGCCCTGGCCCGGACCGATTTCCAGCAGGCGGTCTTCGGGTTTGGCGTGGATGGAGCGCAGGATGCGGTCGATAACGCCAGCATCATGCAGGAAGTTCTGGCCGAAACGCTTGCGCGCCCGGTGTTGGTAATGCTCGGTCATAAACGGGTCTCGGCCATCTGGTAGGCGGTTTCCAGGGCGACTTGCAGGCTGCCGGTGTCAATCTTGCCGCTGCCGGCCAGATCCAGGGCGGTGCCGTGGTCGACCGAGGTGCGGATGATCGGCAGGCCGAGGGTCACGTTGACTGCCGCGCCGAAACCTTTGTATTTCAGCACGGGCAGGCCCTGGTCGTGGTACATCGCCAGCACCGCATCGCAGTGCTCCAGATATTTTGGGGTAAACAGAGTGTCGGCGGGGAGGGGACCGCGAAGGTCCATGCCCTCGCCGCGCAGGCGCTCTAATGTGGGTTCGATGATGTCGATTTCTTCATGGCCCAGGTGTCCGCCTTCGCCGGCGTGGGGGTTGAGCCCACAGACCAGGATGCGTGGCCGGGCGATGCCGAATTTTTCTTGCAGATCGGCATGCAGGATTCGCGTGACCCGTTCCAGGCGCTCCGGCGTGATGGCGTCGGCAATCTCGCGCAGGGGCAGGTGAGTGGTGACCAGCGCGACACGCAATCCGCGAGTGGCGAGCATCATCACCACTTGCGCGGTGTGGGTCAGGTCAGCGAGAAACTCCGTGTGCCCGGAAAAAGCGATGCCGGATTCGTTGATCACGCCCTTGTGTACGGGGGCGGTGATCATGCCGGCAAAATGCCCATCCAGGCAGCCCTGGCCTGCGCGGGTGAGGGTTTCCAGAACGAACGCCGCATTGGCCTTGTCCAGTTGCCCGGCCGTGACCCTGGCATTGAGCGGGGTATCCCAGACGTACAGGCTATTGGCCGGCGCAGGTACATCCGGCCAGTTGTCCGGCCCAACCGGCAGCAGATCGACCACCACGCCCAGCTGCGCGGCCCGCTCAAGGAGCAGGTCGCGGCTGGTAATGGCAATCAGGGGATGAGGCTGGGCGTGCGACGCGAGCAGCAGGCACAGGTCAGGACCTATGCCGGCCGGTTCGCCGGGTGTCAGCGCGAAACGTTTGGGTTTCACTGCGTTGCCTGGTCTGCACCAGGGAGTTTGATCTCTACGTACGCTTCGTCACGGATCTGACGCAGCCAGGTTTGCAGCTCTTCGTCATATTTGCGGTTACGCAATACGGTCATCGCTTGCTGTTCACGGGCCTGACTGGTGCTGTCGGTGGCGCGGCGGCCCAGGACTTCCAGGACGTGCCAGCCATATTGGGTCTGGAATGGCTTGGACAGCTGACCTTGCGGGGTCTTGGCCATCACTTCGCGGAATTCAGGGACCAGTGCGTTCGGGTCGATCCAGTTCAGGTCGCCACCGTTAAGGGCGGAACCCGGGTCTTCCGAGAAGTTTTTCGCCAGTTCGCCGAAATCTTCACCCGATTCGATCCGGCTGTAGAGCGACTGGGCCAGGGCCCTGGTTTTTTCTTCGTCGCGGATCGGGCTAGGTTTGACCAGGATATGACGCACATGCACTTCGTCACGCACCTGGGTCTCGCCGCCACGCTTGTCGAGGATCTTCAGGATGATGAAGCCGCCCGGCGTACGCATCGGTTGGGTAATGTCGCCGACCGCCATGGTGCTGAGCAGGCGATCGAACGGAGGTGGCAATTGAGCGGCTTTACGCCAGCCCATGTCCCCGCCTTCCAGTGCGGTTTCGCTGGCGGATTTGGCGATTGCCAGTTGACCGAAGTCAGCGCCTTGCTTGAGCTGCTGGTAGACCGCGTCGGCCTGTTTGGCGGCATTCTGAATCGCGTCGGAGTTGGCGCTTTCCGGCGTAGGAATCAGGATGTTGGCCAAGCGGAACTCTTCGGACAACTGCATCTTGCCGAGATCGGAAGCGAGGAAGTTCTTCACCTCCTGTTCGGACACCTGGATGCGCTCCGCCACACGACGCTGACGCACACGGCTGATGATCATTTCGCGGCGAATCTGGTCACGGGCTTCGTCGTAAGACAGGCCGTCGCGAGTCAGGGCGGCGCGGAACTGATCCACGGACATGTTATTGCGCTGAGCAATGGTGCCGACAGCCTGGTTCAGCTCTTCATCGGTAATGCGGATACCCGAACGTTCGCCGATCTGCAGTTGCAGGTTCTCGACGATCAGACGCTCGAGCACCTGCTGATCCAGCACGTTGGCCGGCGGTACCGCGGCACCGCGCTTGGCGATGGTTTGCTGAACTTCATGGACCCGTTGGTCCAGCTGGCTCTGCATGACCACGTCGTTGTCGACGATGGCCACCACTTTATCGATGGACTGTACCGAGGCGTTAGCCGCAGTACCCAGGAACAGCGCGCCCAGCATTAGCGGGCGCAGACAATCAGAAAGCTTGGTCTTCACGTTCACGATAACCTTGGATGCCTTTGTCGAGGAAGCTCTCTACTTTGGAGCCGGTGAGGCCGCCGAGACCTTTCAGAACGATTTGGAGGAAGACGCCATGGTCGCCTTTTTCGTTTTCCGGAGCGTCTTGACTGGTTTCGTCATAGTCGACCCAGTAACGGTTGATCAGGCGCAGTTTCCAGCAGCAGTTGTCGTACTCGAAGCCACCGAAGGCTTCCAGGGTACGGTTTTGGTTGTAGTCATACTGCCAGCGGCTGATCAGGTTCCATTGCGGCACGATCGGCCACATGACCGAGAAGTCGTGCTGCTGGATCTTGTAATAGTCCTTCACGTAGCCAGGTTGACCCGGAGTGCCGTAGTCACCACCGCCCACCGACCATTGACCG
This sequence comes from Pseudomonas sp. VI4.1, assembly GCF_002029345.1. Taxonomy (NCBI): domain Bacteria; kingdom Pseudomonadati; phylum Pseudomonadota; class Gammaproteobacteria; order Pseudomonadales; family Pseudomonadaceae; genus Pseudomonas; species Pseudomonas sp. VI4.1. The sequence continues at coordinate 35,417 of NZ_MULM01000182.1, read as the reverse complement.
GTGTTCTGGTCGTAACGGATCTGGTCATTGCGATAGCGATAACCGGCATTGATGATCTTGTTCGGGTTGTCTTCAGGCTGGTAGTGGAACATTGCGCTGCCCGAGCGCGGGCTGCGGCTGTCCGGGTCCCAATTGTAATCGGCAGTGGTGCGCCAATCACGGTTCCAACGGTATTCGTATTCCAGCGCGTACGGCGAAACGTCCGCCTGTGAATCCTTGCGGGTCCTGGCATCGATGCCTGGCAACTGAACCTTGCGATCCTGGAAGTAGACGGCCTGGCCGACGCTGATGCGTTGACGCTCGAAGCCGTTTTCTTCGATCCAGCGGTTGGTGATGCCCAGCGACAGTTTGTTTTCGTCGCCGACACGGTCGGTGCCGGAGAAGCGGTTGTCGCGGAACAGCGACGCGTAATTGAAGGTGTACTCGCTGGTGTCGAAGACTGGAATGTCTTCCTGGTCCGTTTCCGGAACGTAGAGGTAGAACAGGCGCGGTTCAAGGGTCTGGCGGTAGTTTTTGCCGAACCATTGGGTGTTGCGGTCGAAGTACAGGCCGCTGTCGATGCTGGCAATCGGCACGCCACGGTTCTGGTTGCTGTCGAACGTACCGTTGAGTCTGTTCTGTTCCGCGGTTTGCGCGGCAATCTGGGATTTACCTGTGCCGTCCAGGTCCAGCTGATATTGCGTGTACTGATACTTGAGCGTTGGTTTGATGAAGCCATACGTCCAGTCCAGCGGCAGGCTCACGGCTGGCGCCAGGTTGAGACGGTCGCCAGTGGCGCGTGCCAGGCCTTGGACGTTAGTGTCCAGGCGCGGGCTCAAATTGCCGTTTTCGTCCGAGAAGTTGCCGGTTTTCAGATCCCGGTCAAACCTGACGAGTTCAGTGTTGTACGAGAAGTCCAGGCCGCCCGGATGGTAGGGCAGCGCACCATCGAAGGTGATCTGCGGCAAACGATCGTACGGTGTGATATTCGACACGGTCGCCAGCTGATAAGCCTGGGCGTTGACGCGAGCGGTGTAGCTGTCGCCGCGATAGCTGACGGAACCCTGCTGGTTCACGTAATCAGAGCTTTTCACGCCAATCTGGTCAGTCTGCAGATCCTGGAAGTAATACGGATCGCTGATCTTGGTGTAGTCGACCTGGGAGAAGACGCGCGAGTCGAGGCCACCCTTGTGTTGCCAGTTGTACATGTAGCGGGTTTTTTCGTAGTCGGTCTGCAGCTTGCGATCGTCATTCTCGTCGTTGAGGTACGCGGCGCCGAACTGACCTTCGCTGGACGGAGTCAGGTAACGGAACTCACCTTCCATCAACAAACCGCGCTTGCTCATGTAGCGCGGGTACAACGTGGCATCGTAGTTCGGTGCCAGGTTGAAGTAATACGGGGTGACCAGCAGGAAGCCGGTATCGGTGCCGGTACCGATGGTCGGGGGCAGGAAGCCCGACTGGCGACGGTCATCGATCGGGAAATAGATATATGGCGTGTACAGGACCGGAATGTCCTTGACCCGCAGCGTCACGTTGGTCGCGGTGCCGAAGCCGGTGGCCGGGTTCAGGGTGATGTTGTTGCCCTTGAGCTGCCAGGCATTGCTGTTCGGTTCGCAGGTGGTGTACGTACCATCCTTGAGGCGGATGATCGCGTTCTCGGCGCGCCTGGCGTACAGCGCGCTGCCGCGAATGCGCGATTTGTGCATCACGTATTCGGCGTTGTCGACCTTGGCTTCACCGGTGTCGAGTTGAACATCGGCGTGGTCGCCGACGATCAGTGCGCCGTTGTCGCGAACGCGCACGTTACCGCTCAGTTCGCCGCGGCTCTCGGCCTGGTAGAGATTCGCTTCGTCGGCTTCGACCTGCATGCTGCCCTGACGCATGACCACGTCGCCGGCCAGTGTAGCGACCTGCTCCTCCTGCTTGTAGCGAGAGGCTTTGGCGCCGATAAAGGTTGGCGCGTCACTTTTATTCGTCTTGTCGTTCATGCCAGGACGAATCGGTTCGACATAGGAACCGGCGCAGTAAGGACCGGTTTCAGCCAGTTGCGCGGCCGTGAGGTTCTCACGTGGAACCCAGTCGAGGTGACTGTAGTCTGCACTACGCGACTTCAGGCCGCGGCCCTTGGCTTCGGTCACCAGTACTGGCTTGGCACCGGTGTCTTGACTGACACTGCCGTCAGCCGGCGTCTCGCCGCCAGTGCTGACAGCGCTGCCCTCATGGGCGGGGCGCGGTGGCAAGGCAGCTGCTGGAGATTTCGGCGCACAGTTCCAGGCACCCGAAGCAGAGACTGAGCAGTCATACTGCTCCGCGGCGACCGCGAACGAAGTGGCTAATGGTTGCAGGGCCAGCAGACTGCCGGTTACCAACAACGGAAATTTTTTACGAAACGCGGGGGATTTCAATGCCATCTTATTAGTCCGGGCTTCCTGCGTGCCATCTGCCCGCGGTGTGGGCCGCACGCCTCTCGATGGTCTGAAAAAGATGCTGGATAATAAAGCATGACCCGCTTGACGGCTAGCGCCGTCGGAGACCCTTGCAATGCCTGACCAAGATGTACGTTTGCAACACCTGAAAGTTTGGCTCGATGAGCAGCTGCCGATTCTCTTTGCAGAACAAGGCTGGGGCGCCGTCCCCCCGGCCACGTTGACCGCAGCCAGTAGCGACGCGAGTTTCCGGCGCTACTTTCGCTGGGAAGGCGGGGACAGGAGCTTTGTGGTGATGGACGCTCCACCGCCCCGGGAAAACTGCAAACCCTTCGTGGATATTGCTTTTCTGCTGGCGAAATCCGGAATAAATGTGCCGAAAATCTACGCCGAAGACCTCGAACGTGGATTTCTGTTGCTCAATGACTTGGGCAACAAGACTTATCTGGACGTGATTGACAGCGAAAATGCCGACAACTTGTTCAAGGACGCGGTGCAAGCGCTGTTGGCTTTTCAGCAGTTGCCGATGGTCGCACCGCTGCCCAGTTATGACGTGGCCTTGTTGCGCCGCGAGCTGGAACTGTTTCCCGAATGGTACGTGAAGTGCGAACTGGGCATCGAGTTCGACCCGGCTCAGCAAGTGCTCTGGCAGCAGGTCAGCGAATTATTGATCGATAGCGCCCTGGCCCAGCCCAAGGTCCTGGTGCATCGCGATTACATGCCGCGCAACCTGATGCTCAGCGAGCCGAATCCGGGTGTGCTGGATTTTCAGGATGCGGTCTATGGTCCGGTGACTTACGACGTGACCTGCCTGTTCAAGGATGCGTTCCTCAGCTGGCCCGAGGAGCGTGTTCGCGGCTGGCTGGAAGATTACTGGCGGCAGGCGGGCGATCTCGGGATCCCGGTTCAGCCTGACTTCGAGGATTTCCTGCGCGCCAGCGACCTGATGGGCGTGCAGCGTCACTTGAAAGTGATCGGCATCTTCGCCCGGATTTGCCACCGCGACGGCAAGCCGCGTTACCTGGAGGATGTGCCGCGCTTCTTTGCGTACATAGAGGCCGTGGTCGCCCGCCGTCCCGAACTGGCTGGGCTGGGCGTATTGCTGGCCAGTCTGCGCGCGGGAGCGAATGCATGAAGGCGATGATTCTGGCGGCAGGCAAAGGCGAGCGCATGCGCCCGTTGACCCTGACCACGCCAAAGCCACTGGTTCGCGCCGGCGGGGTGCCGCTGATCGAGTATCACCTGCGCGCGCTGGCCGCCGCGGGTTTTACCGAGATCGTGATCAATCACGCCTGGCTCGGCCAGCAGATCGAAGACTACCTGGGCGACGGCTCGCAGTATGGCGTGAGTATTCAATACTCGCCGGAAGGTGAGCCGCTCGAGACCGGCGGCGGGATCTTCCGCGCGTTGCCATTGCTGGGAAATGAAGCTTTTTTAGTGGTCAACGGTGACATCTGGACTGATTACGACTTCAGCCTGTTGCATCGGCCCATTGCCGGGCTGGCTCATCTGGTGCTGGCCGATAACCCGGCCCATCACCCGACCGGGGACTTCAATCTGACCGACGGACAGGTGCGTGACGGTCTGCCGGGCGCGGCCACTCTGACCTACAGCGGCGTTGCGGTGCTTCACCCGCAGCTGTTCGCCGGTTGCGTGGCAGGGGCTTTCAAGCTTGCGCCGCTGCTGCGCACCGCGATGGCAGACGGGCAAGTGACCGGCGAGCACCTGAACGGAGCCTGGGTAGATGTCGGCACACACGAGCGTCTGGCCGAAGTGGACTCTCTGATAGAAGCGAGACGCTGAGATGCTGTGGCCAGGGACTCTGATCGGAGCCGGAGCGGGCTATGCCATTGCCAGCATTCCGGGGGCCATGCTCGGCGCCTTGCTGGGGCAGGCGCTGGATCGGCGCCTGCAACTGCAAAGCTGGGCGGATGTGCGAGAAAAGTTAGGCGGCCGGCCGACGCTGCGCAACGATGAACTGTTGTTCGTGTTGCTGGGACGGCTGGCCAAGTGCGATGGGCGGGTGGTGGATGGCCACATCCAGCAGGCGCGCCAGGAGATGCGCGCGCTGGACATGACCGAATCGGCACAGCGCCGTGCCATTGCGGCGTTCAATCGCGGCAAGTCGGGGCATGTCCGGTTGCGCGGTCATATGCGCCGCTTGAGCGCTCAACCCCATGCCGCCGAAGGCGTCCTGCGTGCGTGTTGGCGGATGATCTGGGCCGATGGCCGCGCCGGTGCGGGTGAGCTTGAGCTGGTAGCCCAGTGGGGTCACTGGCTGGGCTGGACCCGGCAACAGGTGCAAGCGCTGGCCAACGACTATGAACCGCAGAAACGTCCGCTGGTCAGCAGTGCCGTGACCTATCAGGAGGCTTTGCGGCTATTGGGCGTGTCCGCCACCAGCGAGCCGGCGCAGATCAAGCGCGCGTATCGACGCCTGCTCAGCCGCCATCATCCGGATAAAATCGCCGGCAGTGGTGCGACGGCGATGCAGGTGCGTGAGGCGACTGACAAAACCCGTGAACTGCATACGGCCTATACGTTGATTCGTGAGCGGCGGGATTTTCGGTAGGGCAACAGAGTTGTGTTGTCTCTGATGCCGCCTTCGCGAGCAAGCCCGCTCCCACATTTGATCCCGGTTGTATAGAAACTTTATGTCCACTGAAGATCAAATGTGGGAGCGGGCTTGCTCGCGAAGGGGGCGACTCGGTCTATCGGACTTCCTTAGGCTGAGGATTCAACCACCCCCGAACCCGACGAACCAGCTGCTCTTGCTCAGCCTTGCTGTCACCCGGCAAGGCCTTGAGCGAAACCTGGCTGAAACCCGAAGCCTTCAAGCGTTTGCTCGCCTGCAAGCGTTCCAGCGCCGCGTTGCGATCCGCCGGCTTATCCCTATAGAAAATGTCTGCAGTCGGCAGCTTCAATGTGGGTGTGAGTTCAGCCAGTCCGGGTTTCGCGCTAACCGGCGTCCGTGCGGCGACCATTAACAGTTTTTCGACCTGAGGGGGCTGTCTTTCGCTCAGGTAACGCGCGGCCCAGTAAGCCCCCGTGCCATGTCCCAACACGACAATGCTGCGGGCGCTTTGCTGTTCGGCGTAGGCAATGGCCGCGTCGATGCGGGCGAAAATTCGTTCGGCGTCGGCCCCGACCTGTTCCTCGCGGGTCTCGACGACCGCCTTGTCCGCGATCTCCGCTTCGCCGCTGACGGCCTGCTCGATGGGCGCGGAGGTGGTGGCATCCTTGCTGCCGGTCTCGGGCGCTTTAAGCGTTGGCGGCATTTCAGCAATGCGTGGCGCAATGGCATCGCTTTGCGGGTCCGGCAAGGTGATACTCAGGCTGCTCCACTCGGCATCCGGCAAGTTGCGCCGCAATGGAGCGATTGCTTGCGGCCAGTCAACGCTTTCGCCCGCGCCCGGGATGATAATCACCGCGCCTTTGGGGCTGGCGGTATTGGCCGGTTTCCACAGGGCCAGAAAGGTATCGGCGCCGGCTTGCAGTTGTTGCTGTTCCTGGGCCGGGACCTGTCGCTCAAGGGCGCTCGCGTCTTCCTGGCTTCGCTCTGGCAACGGCGGGCGCTCAAGCGGTTTTTCTGCGGTGTTCCCCGCGGCGCTGGCAGCCGGGTCGGCCGCCTCGACGGAAAAGGCGCAAGGCAGGATCAGCGACAGGCACAATGCTGGCAGTGCCAGGCGGTAGACAGGGAGCATCGGATAGTCCAGGCCAGAAGTGATTTCGCAGCCTAATGGGTTGGTCAGTATTTGTCAGTGTGTGGGACTTCAATGATGCGTTTTCGCTACCTTTGGGTTATCGGCTGTTTGTGGTTCGCCTCGATGAGCTGGGCGGCGTCCGCGCCACCAGCGCATGTCACGTCATTGTCCGCGGACCAGCAGCAATGGCTGGCCCAGCATCGCGAGTTGCGGGTCGGACTGGTGCTGCAGGTGCCCTATGCCCAATACGATCGCCGCTTGCAGCGTTTGTCGGGCGTTAACGTCGAGCTGATGCAACGGCTGGCCAAGTCCCTCAAGGTCGAGCTGAGCTGGCGTCACTTTCCCGACCTTGCGCAGCTGGAAGCCGCTGCGCGTGAAGGTGCGATCGATATCGCTCCCGGGCTGAGCCAGACTCCCGCCGGTCTGCGTCTGTGGCAGTTTTCCGATCCGTACATGCGGGTACCGCAGCTGGTGGTCAGTGACCAGAAAACCACCGGCACAGTGGAGCTGGAAAAACTCGACAGTCAGACCCGCGTCGCCGTGCGCATGCCCAGCGCCACGGCCGATTACCTGCGCGGCAATTACCCGCATTTGAACCTTCAGGGCGTACCGATCGAGCGCCAGGCACTGCAACTGTTGACGAGTCAGCAAGCCAGTTACGCCGTGGTCGATGAAGCCCAGCTGGGACGCTTGTCTGTCGAGCCGGAGTTCGCCGCGCTGGTCGTGGTCGGTGACATCGGCCTGCCGCAACTGCTGCGGGTGGCCACCCGCCGGGACTGGCCGGAGCTGGCCGGCATCGTCGAAAGCGCATTGCGGGCGATCCCGGCCAAGGACCTGGAGCAGTTGCACAGTCAATGGCTGCAACCCAAATACCCGCGGCTGACCGAATCACCGGGCTTCTGGCAAAACCTGTCTCTGTTGTTGACAGTGCTGATGCTGAGCAGCATGGCCATCGTGTTCTGGCAACGTCGGCAGCAGCACAGTCTGGAGCAACGGTTATCGGCGGCGCGGGAAGACATTGCCCTGCGTGCCGCCAGCGAAGAAGCCTTGCGCCTCACGCAGTTTTCCATCGACCAGAGCACCGTCGGTATTCTCTGGGTCAACTGGGACAGCCATGTGCGCTACGCCAACTGCGCGGCCGAAACCATGTTGGGCTATCCGCCAGGCGGGATCCTCGACAGACCGTTGATCGATATTGAGCCGGGTCTGCACATGGACCGCTGGCTGAACCTGTGGAAGCGCGCCCGGGCCAGTGAAGACGGCCCGCAAAGTTACGAGACCCACTGTGTGCGCGCCGATGGCAGCATTCTGCCGACAGATGTTTCGTTGAGCTTCCTGCGTTTTCGTGATGGCGAATACCTGGTGGTTTACCTCAATGATGTCACCGAACGTCGCCGCGCCCTGGCTGCGTTGCAGGAAAGCGAAGCGCGACTGCAAGGGATCGCCGCCAATGTTCCGGGACTGGTCTTCCGGCTGGAACGTGCGCCGGTCACCGGGCAGATCGACTTTGCCTACATCAGCGAAGGCAGCGAGAGCCTGGTAGGTTACTCGCCGGCCACCCTGGCTCATCGCGACAAAGGCCTGCGCAGCCTGGTGCATCCGGACGACAAGGCCAGCTATCACCAGACTCAGGACCATGCGCTGGACACCGACAGCGACTGGTCTTGGCAAGGGCGGATTCTCACTCGTTCGGGCGAGCAACGCTGGGCGGAGATCAAGGCCATTACCCGCCGGCTCGAAGACGGTGCCTATGTCTGGGACGGCATTGTCTGGGACATCAGCGAGAGCAAGCGCGTCGAACTCGAACTGGCGAGCTCCCGGGGGCAATTGCGTGAGTTGTCCGCTCACTTGGAGAGTGTGCGGGAGGAGGAAAAGGCCCACATCGCCCGGGAAGTTCATGACGAGCTGGGTCAGATGTTGACCGTGTTGAAGCTGGAAACGTCCATGTGCGAACTGGCCTACGCCCAGCTCGACCCCGGTCTGCACGATCGTTTGAACAGCATGAAGCGCTTGATCGCTCAGTTGTTCCAACAGGTGCGCGACGTGGCGACGGCGCTGCGCCCACCGATTCTCGATGCCGGGATTGCATCGGCCATCGAATGGCAGGCCCGCCGTTTCGAGGCGCGTACGCAGATTCCGTGTCTGGTGCAGGTGCCGGACAATCTGCCAGTGCTCAGTGATGCCAAGGCGATTGGCTTGTTCCGGATCCTTCAGGAAGCGCTGACCAATGTCATGCGCCATGCCCGGGCGCATACTGTCGAACTGACATTGGCGCTGGAAGGCGACGAGTTGTGCCTGACGGTCAGTGATGATGGCGTAGGATTCGTCCCCGCTACCGGCAGGTCGACCTCCTTTGGAGTGGTCGGCATGCGCGAGCGGGTGTTGATCATGGGCGGTCGGCTGTCGCTTGAAAGTGAGCCGGGGGAAGGCACGACCTTGAGTGTGCGAGTGCCGGTGGGTGAAGCTCGCGAATGATCTTGGCTCTGACATAAGAAGAATGGAGAAGAATGTGATCCGTGTACTGGTAGCCGAAGACCACACCATCGTCCGCGAAGGCATCAAGCAGTTGATCGGCCTGGCCAAGGACCTTCTGGTGGTAGGGGAGGCGAGCAATGGCGAGCAGTTGCTCGAAACCTTGCGTCATGTTCCCTGCGAAGTGGTGTTGCTGGATATCTCCATGCCCGGGGTCAATGGTCTGGAAGCCATTCCGCGGATTCGCGCACTGAACAATCCACCGGCGATTCTGGTGTTGTCGATGCACGACGAAGCACAAATGGCCGCCCGTGCATTGAAGGTCGGCGCCGCGGGTTACGCCACCAAGGACAGCGATCCGGCCTTGTTGCTGACGGCGATCCGCAAAGTCGCCGCGGGCGGGCGTTATATTGATCCGGACCTGGCCGATCGCATGGTCTTCGAAGTCGGGCTTACCGACTCGCGGCCGTTGCACTCGTTGCTCTCGGAGCGTGAATTCTCGGTGTTCGAACGCCTGGCACAAGGCGCCAACGTCAACGACATCGCCCAGCAACTGGCCTTGAGCAGCAAGACCATCAGCACCCACAAGGCGCGACTGATGCAGAAGCTCAACATCACCTCCCTGGCGGAGCTGGTGAAGTACGCCATGGAGCACAAGCTCCTCTGAATGTGTACGCGGTCCCCCTGTAGGAGTTGGCTTGCCAGCGAAGGCGTCCTTGAGATTGGCGCAAGGTTCGAAGACGCCTTCGCTGCAAGCCAGCTCCTACGCGGGCCTGCGTCGGCATATCTATTTACGACACATCGGTTATGCCTGCCCGTGCGGCTTGCAGCGCATCGCTTGGCGCTATCTCTCATCGACATGCCCATCCCCGCCATCCTTGTAGGGCAATCCCTACCCCCAACCTTCCATCCGGCTGAGGCCATTCTCTCCTGCGCCCCGATTTGCGTGGTCACCGGTGTCCACTAGGCTTAGTCCACAGCAGTCATCAACAACAAAGGTGTGGGTATGAGCCAGGTCGATTCAAGCGCAGGGGCCAGCGACATTCTGGTCAGCTTTCGTGGAGTGCAGAAGAGCTACGACGGCGAGAACCTGATCGTCAAAGACCTCAACCTGGACATTCGCAAAGGCGAATTCCTCACCTTGCTCGGGCCGTCCGGCTCCGGCAAGACCACCAGCCTGATGATGCTCGCCGGTTTTGAGACCCCGACCGCCGGCGAAATCCTGCTGGCCGGGCGTTCCATCAACAACGTGCCGCCGCACAAGCGCGACATCGGCATGGTGTTCCAGAACTACGCGTTATTCCCGCACATGACGGTAGCCGAGAACCTGGCGTTCCCGTTGACCGTGCGCGGTTTGAACAAGAACGATGTCAGCGACAAGGTCAAAAAAGTCCTGAGCATGGTCCAGCTCGATGCGTTCGCCCAGCGTTACCCGGCGCAGTTGTCCGGTGGTCAGCAACAGCGTGTGGCTCTGGCCCGTGCCTTGGTGTTCGAACCGCAACTGGTGCTGATGGACGAACCCCTCGGCGCGCTGGACAAACAACTGCGCGAACACATGCAGATGGAGATCAAGCATCTGCACCAGCGTCTGGGCGTAACGGTGGTCTACGTGACCCACGACCAGGGCGAAGCCCTGACCATGTCCGACCGTGTGGCGGTATTCCATCAGGGCGAAATCCAGCAGATCGCTGCGCCGCGTTCCCTCTATGAAGAACCGAAAAACACCTTCGTCGCCAACTTCATCGGCGAGAACAACCGTCTCAATGGCCGCTTGCACAGCCACACAGGCGACCGTTGCGTCGTCGAACTGGGTCGCGGTGAAAAGGTTGAAGCCCTGGCGGTCAATGTCGGCAAGACCGGCGAGCCCGTCACGCTGTCGATTCGCCCGGAACGCGTGAGCCTCAATGGTTCGAGCGAATCCTGCGTTAACCGCTTCTCGGGGAGGGTGGAGGAATTCATCTATTTGGGCGACCACGTCCGGGTTCGCCTGGAAGTCTGCGGCAAGACCGACTTCTTCGTGAAACAACCGATTGCCGAGCTCGATCCCGAGCTGGCGGTTGGCGACGTGGTACCGCTTGGCTGGCAGGTCGAACACGTTCGCGCGCTCGACCCGCTTCTAGAGGCGCATTGATCGCCCCCTGCTTCAACAACACCAACCCTGCACGTGGAGAGAACAATAAATGTTGAGATCCCTGAAATTCACCGCTTTGGTCATGGGCATGATCGGTGCGACACACGCGATGGCGGCGGGCCCGGACCTGACCGTGGTGTCCTTTGGCGGGGCGAACAAGGCGGCGCAGGTCAAAGCCTTCTACGCACCGTGGGAAGCGGCAGGCAATGGCAAGATCGTGGCGGGCGAGTACAACGGCGAGATGGCCAAGGTCAAGGCCATGGTCGACACCAAGAGCGTGTCCTGGGACCTGGTGGAAGTTGAATCGCCGGAACTGTCCCGTGGTTGCGACGAAGACATGTTCGAGCAACTCGATCCCGCGCTGTTCGGTAAGAGTGAAGACTACGTCAAAGGCGCTATCCAGCCTTGCGGCGTGGGCTTCTTCGTGTGGTCGACCGTGCTGGCCTACAACGCCGACAAGCTGAAAACCGCACCGACCAGTTGGGTGGATTTCTGGGACACCAAGAAATTCCCGGGTAAACGCGGCCTGCGTAAAGGCGCCAAGTACACCCTGGAATTCGCACTGATGGCCGACGGCGTTGCGCCGAAAGACGTCTACAAGGTGCTGGCCGGCAAGGATGGCCAGGATCGCGCGTTCAAGAAGCTCGATGAGCTCAAGCCAAGCATCCAGTGGTGGGAAGCCGGCGCACAGCCGCCGCAATACCTCGCTTCCGGTGACGTGGTCATGAGCTCGGCCTACAACGGCCGGATCGCTGCGGTGCAGAAAGAAAGCAACCTGAAAGTGGTGTGGAACGGCGGCATCTACGACTTCGACGCCTGGGCCATTCCAAAAGGTCTGGACAAGGCACGTGCTGAAGCGGCGAAGAAATTCATCGCGTTCTCGGTGCAGCCGCAACAGCAGAAGACCTATTCGGAAAACATCGCTTACGGCCCAGCCAACGTACAAGCCGTACCGCTGTTGGCCAAGGATGTCCTGAAGGACATGCCGACCACCCCGGAAAACATCGCCAACCAGGTGCAGATCGACGTCAGCTTCTGGGCTGACAACGGCGAGCAGCTCGAGCAGCGTTTCAATTCCTGGGCTGCAAAATAAGACCACCCCGTGGGCTTATCCACTCCTGTAGGAGCGAGGCTTGCCCGCGAAGGCGTCGGTACATTCAACATCGATGTTGACTGGCACACCGTCTTCGCGGGCAAGCTTCGCTCCTACAGGGGTGATGTGTAGTTATCAAGAACAGAGGTGGCTTGCCTTCCTTTGTAACGATCAAAGATTTCCGGAGTACGCCATGGCCACCGCCATTCCCCTGAACGCGGGCACAGACCCCACCTTGAAGCAGCGGCTCAAGCATGCCGAGCGGATCAACCGCTGGAAGGCCCAGGCCTTGATCGCGCCGCTGGTGCTGTTTCTGCTGCTGGTGTTCCTGGTGCCGATCGTGGCGCTGCTCTACAAAAGCGTCGGTAACCCGGAAGTGGTCGGCGGCATGCCGCGCACCGTGGCAGCCATCGCCAGCTGGGACGGCCGCGGCCTGCCTGCTGAACCGGTTTACAAGGCGGCCAGTGAAGACCTGGCAGAAGCCCGCAAGAACCAGACCCTGGGCGACCTGTCCAAGCGCTTGAACATGGAGTTGGCCGGCTATCGCAGCCTGCTGACCAAAACCGCACGCGCCTTGCCGTTCGCCACCGAACCGGCCTCTTATAAAGAAGCGCTGGAAAGTCTCGACGAGCGCTGGGGCGACCCGGCCTACTGGCAAGCCGTACGCCGCAACACCAGCAGCATTACGCCGTACTACCTGCTGGCGGCAGTGGACCACCGGATCGACGACCTCGGCGAAATCGCCCCCGCCACCCCCGATCAGGCCATCTACCTCGATATCTTCGCCCGTACCTTCTGGATGGGCCTGGTCATCACCGTGATCTGCCTGGTGCTGGCGTATCCATTGGCCTATCTGCTGGCGAACCTGCCATCGAGGCAAAGCAACCTGCTGATGATTCTGGTGCTGCTGCCGTTCTGGACCTCGATTCTGGTGCGGGTCGCCGCGTGGATCGTACTGCTGCAATCGGGCGGCCTGATCAACAGTGGCCTGATGGCCATGGGCATCATCGATAAGCCGCTGGAACTGGTGTTCAACCGCACCGGGGTCTACATCTCGATGGTGCACATCCTGCTGCCGTTCATGATCCTGCCGATCTACAGCGTGATGAAAGGCATCTCGCCGACTTACATGCGTGCGGCTATTTCCCTCGGCTGTCACCCGTTCGCCAGCTTCTGGCGGGTGTACTTCCCGCAGACCTATGCCGGTGTCGGTGCCGGTTGCCTGTTGGTGTTCATCCTCGCCATCGGTTACTACATCACCCCGGCCTTGCTGGGCAGCCCGAACGATCAGATGGTCAGTTACTTCGTCGCCTTCTACACCAACACCAGCATCAACTGGGGCATGGCGACCGCGCTCGGTGGGTTGCTGCTGCTGGCGACCGTGGTGCTGTATCTGATTTACAACTGGCTGGTGGGCGCCAGTCGCCTGCGCCTGAGCTAAGGGGAGAACGAAATGCTGAGTCCTTATATGTCACCCATCGAGCGGGCGTGGTTCTACAGCTTGCGGATTCTCTGCGGCTTGATCCTGTTGTTCCTGATTCTGCCGGTGCTGGTGATCATTCCGCTGTCGTTCAACTCCGGGAGTTTCCTGGTGTACCCGCTGCAAGGCTTCTCGCTGCAGTGGTATCACGACTTCTTCGCTTCGGCGGAATGGATGCGGGCGTTGAAGAACAGCATCATCGTCGCTCCGGCGGCCACGGTGCTGGCGATGATCTTCGGTACGCTGGCGGCGATTGGTCTGACCCGAGGCGACTTCCGGGGCAAGCCGCTGGTGATGGCGCTGGTGATTTCGCCGATGGTGGTACCGGTGGTGATCATCGGTGTGGCCAGCTATCTGTTCTTCGCCCCGCTGGGGCTGGGCAACAGCTTCTTCTCGCTGATCGTGGTGCATGCGGTGTTGGGTGTGCCGTTTGTGATCATTACGGTGTCGGCGACGTTGCAGGGGTTTAATCAAAACCTGGTGCGGGCCGCTGCAAGCCTGGGGGCTTCGCCATTGACAGCGTTCCGTCGGGTGACCTTGCCGTTGATCGCTCCCGGAGTGATTTCCGGTGCGCTGTTCGCGTTCGCCACCTCGTTCGATGAAGTGGTGGTGACCCTGTTCCTCGCCGGTCCCGAGCAAGCGACCTTGCCGCGGCAGATGTTCAGCGGCATCCGCGAAAACCTTAGCCCGACCATTGCTGCCGCAGCGACGCTGCTGATTGCCTTCTCGGTGATCCTGCTGCTGACCCTGGAATGGCTGCGTGGCCGCAGCGAAAAACTGCGTACCGCCCAGGTCTGACAACGGTCGTTATATTTGATGCCGATCCCCCCTGTAGGAGCCGGCTTGCTGGCGAAGGCGTCAACGCGGTTCGCCCGACACACGGCGTTATGCCCTTCGCCAGCAAGCCGGCTCCTACAGGGGACAATGCGCAAATCGAGCACCGTCGATATCGAAAAGATCTCCCGAGCGGCGTACTGATCATCGCGGTCACGTCGCGCGCGTCAAAGCATGCGGTATACAATGCGCGCCATCGAGATTCTGCTCAAAAAAGGTGCGTCATGCAGCCCTTCGTCATTGCTCCGTCGATTCTCTCCGCCGATTTCGCCCGCCTGGGCGAGGAAGTGGACAACGTCCTGGCCGCCGGCGCCGACTTCGTTCACTTCGATGTCATGGACAACCATTACGTGCCGAACCTGACCATCGGCCCGATGGTCTGCGCCGCGCTGCGCAAGTACGGCGTGACAGCGCCGATCGACGCGCACCTGATGGTCAGCCCGGTGGACCGCATTGTCGGCGACTTCATCGAGGCCGGCGCGACTTATATCACCTTCCACCCGGAAGCCACGCAGCACGTCGACCGCTCCCTGCAATTGATCCGCGAAGGCGGCTGCAAGTCGGGCCTGGTGTTCAATCCGGCGACGCCGCTGGACGTGCTCAAGTACGTGATGGACAAGGTCGACATGATCTTGCTGATGAGCGTCAACCCGGGCTTCGGCGGGCAGAAGTTCATTCCTGGCACCCTCGACAAGCTGCGTGAAGCGCGGGCACTGATCGATGCCTCCGGTCGGGATATCCGCCTGGAAATCGACGGTGGCGTGAACGTGAACAATATTCGCGAAATCGCCGCCGCTGGCGCCGATACCTTCGTCGCCGGCTCGGCGATCTTCAATGCACCGAACTACCAAGAGGTGATTGAAAAGATGCGTTCCGAACTGGCGCTGACCCGCCCATGAGTGGTTTTGAGCAGCTATTCCCGGGCGCTCTGCCGCGGCTGGTGATGTTCGATCTGGATGGCACGCTGGTCGATTCGGTCCCCGACCTCGCGGCGGCTGTGGATAACATGCTGCTCAAACTCGGCCGCGCGCCTGCCGGGATCGAGTCGGTGCGTGATTGGGTCGGCAACGGTGTGCACATGCTGGTGCGCCGGGCACTGGCCAACCACATCGACGCCGAGGGTGTCGATGAGGTCGAGGCCGAGCATGCCCTGGAGTTGTTCAACGGCTTTTATGAGGACGGTCACGAACTGACGGTGGTTTACCCTGGCGTGCGTGACACCCTCAAGTGGCTGAACAAGCAAGGCGTGGAAATGGCCCTGATCACCAACAAGCCGGAGCGCTTCGTCGCACCGCTGCTGGATCAGATGAAAATCGGTCGTTACTTCAAATGGATCATCGGTGGCGACACCTTGCCACAGAAGAAACCGGACCCGGCCGCACTGTTTTTCGTCATGAAAATGGCCAATATTCCGGCATCCCAATCGTTGTTCGTCGGCGACTCGCGCAGCGATGTACAGGCGGCGAAAGCGGCGGGGGTCAAATGCGTGGCGCTCAGTTATGGCTATAACCATGGCCGGCCGATTGCCGAAGAGTCGCCGGCGCTGGTGATCGACGATCTGCGCAAGCTAATTCGCGGTTGCCTGGATCCGGCCGCTGAGATAACGTTGGCCGACGCTGTTCAACCCCCTTCTGGAAACGCCATCGTGGTGGTCACTCGCAAACTCTGGATGAAAGTCATCAAGGCCCTGGCCCGCTGGCGTTGGCGCGCCTGACTTGTTCCTGGCCGGCATCCCGGTACGTTTGCATACCTGACTGTTAGACCCTCAAGCCACGAGGCTACCCCATGATCCGCGAAGAATTCCTGCGTTTGGCCGCTGCCGGCTACAACCGCATCCCGCTTGCCTGCGAAACCCTGGCCGACTTCGACACCCCGCTGTCGATCTACCTGAAACTGGCCGATGAGCCGAACTCCTACCTGCTCGAATCGGTGCAGGGCGGCGAAAAGTGGGGCCGTTATTCGATCATTGGTTTGCCATGCCGCACCGTGCTGCGGGTTCACGATCATCACATCAGCGTGACCCACGACGGCGTCGAGATTGAAAGTCATGAGGCTGAAGACCCGCTGACCTTCGTCGAAGAATTCAAGGCTCGTTACAACGTGCCGACCATCCCCGGCCTGCCGCGGTTCAATGGCGGCCTGGTGGGGTACTTCGGGTACGACTGCGTACGTTATGTGGAGAAGCGCCTGGGCAAATGCCCGAATCCGGATCCACTGGGCGTGCCGGACATCCTGTTGATGGTCTCCGACGCGGTGGTGGTGTTCGACAACCTCGCCGGCAAGATGCACGCGATTGTCCTGGCCGATCCGTCGCAGGCCGATGCTTTTGAGCTCGGACAGGCACGTCTTGAAGCGCTGCTGGAAAAACTCCGTCAGCCGATCGCACCGCGCCGAGGCCTGGATTTCAGCAAGCAGCAGTCTGCCGATCCGGTATTCCGCTCAAGCTTCACCCAGGACGATTACGAAAAAGCCGTCGACACCATCAAGGAATACATCCTGGCGGGTGACTGCATGCAGGTCGTACCGTCCCAGCGCATGTCGATCGACTTCAAGGCTGCACCGATCGATCTGTACCGAGCGCTGCGCTGCTTCAACCCGACGCCCTACATGTACTTCTTCAACTTCGGCGACTTCCACGTCGTCGGCAGTTCGCCGGAAGTGCTGGTGCGGGTGGAAGACAACCTGATCACCGTACGTCCGATCGCCGGCACCCGTCCGCGGGGCGCCAACGAAGAGGCCGATGTTGCGCTGGAAAAAGACCTGCTGTCCGACGCCAAGGAAATCGCCGAGCACTTGATGCTGATTGATCTGGGCCGTAACGATACCGGTCGCGTTTCGGAAATCGGCTCGGTGAAGCTCACCGAAAAAATGGTGATCGAGCGTTACTCCAACGTCATGCACATCGTGTCCAACGTCACCGGGCAACTGACGGCCGGGCTGACGGCGATGGATGCACTGCGGGCGATTCTGCCGGCCGGTACCTTGTCCGGGGCGCCGAAGATTCGCGCGATGGAAATCATCGACGAGCTGGAGCCGGTCAAGCGTGGCGTGTATGGCGGAGCGGTCGGTTATTACGCCTGGAACGGCAATATGGACACCGCCATCGCGATCCGCACTGCGGTGATCAAGAACGGCGAGCTGCATGTGCAGGCCGGTGGCGGCATTGTCGCCGACTCGGTGCCGGCGCTGGAATGGGAAGAAACCCTGAACAAACGCCGCGCGATGTTCCGTGCGGTGGCGCTTGCCGAGCAAACCCCGGACGCCTGAGTTCCCACAAGGGCCTCACCACCATAAAAAAAACGCGGCGCCTGTGAGGGCGCCGCGTTTTTTGTGCTGGCTATTAAATGGATCAGAAGTCCAACACAATCCCAACGTTGAGCCCTTGCTGGGTAAAGTCATCGTCCTTGCGGAACGTGTACCCACCACGCAAAGCCAGATCAGCCGTCAATTTGTGGCTGACCCCCAGGCTCACGCGATTCAAATGACTTTGCGGTGTGTAACCGTCGAGCTCAAAGTCCAGGGACGGCAGGCTATTGAGGGCGATGTTCACTTTCTGAGTGTCGTCCTCGTATTCCCGCTCGAAGGCGTATTCGCCGAACACTTGAGTCTGCGCAGTGATCTGGTATTTGCCCTGAAGACCGGCGCCCAGCCGTTTCGAGTCGCGTTTCTGGTCATCAAAAGTCAACGCTGTGGAGCGATTGGAGTTTTCCGAGTAACCGTCGACTTCCACTTTCGCGTAATCGGCGCTGATGAACGGCGACAAGTGCCATTCGCTGCCCGGTTGCGCAATGTCGTAGCCGAGGCGGGTGCTGAAGGCCCAAAGGTGGCCGTCGGTATCACTTTTTTCCGCCCTTTCGCTGGCGCCCAGGTCGAATTTGCGTTTGAGATTGTCGTAATCCAGCTTGCCACCGGTCAACGCGGCATCGGCCCACCAGCGATTCTGCTCGAACTGGGCGAAGGCGGTGGCCAGGTAGCTGTTGAGCTTGTAGTCCGAATCATTGCTGCCAGCTTCAAGGTTCTGCCGATAAAAGCCTGCCGCCACACCGACTCGCCAGGCTTCATTGAGGCGATAGCTACCGCCGACGTTCAGGTTGGAACCGCTGCCATCGGCACTGGCACCGCTGCTTTGACCATCGATATCCAGATGCTGGCCGCCGCCTGCGACAATCGCGCGCCATTGGCCGACTGCCTGCCAGCTCTCCCAATCCGATTGCCATTGGCTGCGCAGTTCATCCTGGTGCGCACGTAGCGTGGCGTGGGCCATCTCCGGCAGCAGCGTCAGTTCCCACGGCGCGGCCAGCAGGGAATAGGCGTAATCGGAAATCAGCTTCTGCCCGGTTTCGGTCGGGTGAACGCCATCGTTGTAGATCAGCTTGCTCGGGTCCGGCGTTGCACTGTTGATGCCATAGGCGGTGTTTTCAACGCAGCCATTGCCGCTGAAACAGGTGGCCACCAGGTTCTGGTCGGTGGCCAGTCCGAATCGTGCCGGATCGGCGACGGTTTCCTGCAACAGCAATGGAACGTTCAGCGGGATGATCTCGGCGTCGATGCCCCCGAGTCGCGTCACCAGGCGCTGATTGAAGAGGCCACTCAGTTGCGAGATACCGGGCTGTTGGGGACTGCCGTTGATGGCGGGCGTCAAACCCAGGTCAGGCAACAGCCAGACCATGATGTACCGGGCGCCGGCGGTCTGCAAAACCTGGGCGCTGTCTGCCAGTCGATCTGCCGCCGCGCCGGCCTGAGCCGGGTTGAGCACCCGGCCCTGGAGGAAATCGTTACCGCCGCCGGAGAGGAAATACAGCGCATTCGGGTCGGCACGCAGGTTGTTGGCGGCCAGGTAGCCAGGACGAGTGCGCTCGCCAGTGGCGGATACAGTGGTAATCGAATCGAGGATCTGGTCGGTGCGATAACCGCCGACGGCCCAGTTGTTGCCGTCAGGCAGGCCCTGGCTGACGCGCGCGGCCGAGGTCGAGGCGGCCGTCTGGTCCGCGGAGAATCCGAGTTTGCCACCCAATAGTTGTGTCGAGTTGGCGGAGTAGACCTCGCCGCTGCCATCGAAGTAGACCGGCCCGGTACGGTTGGTAAAGCGCAGGGTTGCTCCGGCCGGCCCGCCGGTGTCGGTAAACTGCCCGGCATCGCTGAGACTGTCGCCGAAGACGATGAAGGTCGAGTAAGGATTGGGCGCCGCGATCGCCTGGGTACAGGCCATGGCGAGCAAGCAGGCGGCAAGGGGTAGGGCCAACGTCGGTTTGATCATGAGCAAATCCGTTTATTTATTATTTTAGTGAACGAAACGTCAGTGCCAAAAACTATAGAGTCTGTTGCCATTGGGCGCGAACCCGCGATTGTTTCACCGCGCTTCGATCACCCCATATTGCACGCTCTGCCCAGCTAAGTTACTGTGCCAATACGTATGAATGAGACCTTCCCCGTGTTGATCGTCAGCAAACTCCTGGATCAAGTCATCAAGGCACACGCCCGTTGGCGTTGGCGCGCCTGAATCCTTCTGCCGGCCCGGCCGGATCTTTACCGCTTTGCCTTCTTTACCCGCAAGACAAACCGCTTTGCTGCGCGATTCCAGCGACTGACAAAGTGCAGGACGCTGCGGGCAAATCCTTTGAAGGCTGTATTAAAGTCAGTGAATTCAAGAGGTTCTTAACGCCATGTTGCTGATGATCGATAACTACGACTCTTTTACCTACAACGTTGTGCAGTACCTTGGTGAGCTCGGTTCCCAGGTCAAAGTCGTGCGCAACGATGAGCTCACCATCGCCCAGATCGAAGCCCTCAACCCGGAGCGGATCGTGGTCTCACCCGGTCCTTGCACCCCGACCGAGGCCGGTATCTCGATCGAAGCGATCAAGCATTTCGCCGGCAAACTGCCGATTCTGGGTGTTTGCCTGGGCCATCAATCCATCGGCCAGGCGTTTGGCGGCGATGTGGTCCGTGCCCGTCACGTCATGCACGGCAAGACCAGCCCGGTGTTCCATGAGGACAAGGGCGTTTTCGAAGGCTTGAATCATCCGCTGACGGTCACCCGCTATCACTCGCTGATCGTCAAGCGCGAAACCCTGCCGGACTGCCTCGAGCTGACCGCCTGGACCCAGCTTGAAGACGGCTCGGTGGACGAGATCATGGGCCTGCGCCATAAGACATTGAACATCGAAGGCGTGCAGTTCCACCCTGAGTCGATCCTGACCGAACAGGGTCACGAGCTGTTCGCCAACTTTCTCAAACAAACCGGCGGCACGCGCTAAGGACTTTTAATGAACATCAAGACAGCCCTGAGCCGTATCGTCGATCATCTCGACCTCAGCACCGACGAAATGCGCGATGTGATGCGCGAAATCATGACCGGGCAGTGCACCGACGCACAGATTGGCGCGTTCATGATGGCGATGCGCATGAAGAGCGAGAGCATCGATGAGATCGTGGGTGCGGTGTCGGTCATGCGCGAGCTGGCGGACAAGGTCGAACTCAAGACGCTGGACGGCGTCGTCGATGTGGTCGGCACCGGCGGTGACGGGGCGAACATTTTCAACGTGTCCACCGCTTCTTCGTTTGTCGTCGCAGCAGCCGGTTGCACCGTGGCCAAGCACGGTAACCGTGCGGTCTCGGGTAAAAGCGGCAGTGCCGACCTGTTGGAAGCGGCAGGGATCTACCTGAACCTGACACCGGTTCAAGTGGCACGCTGCATCGATAACGTCGGCATCGGTTTCATGTTTGCCCAGACCCACCACAGTGCCATGAAGCACGCCGCCGGCCCGCGCCGGGAGTTGGGCTTGCGCACCTTGTTCAACATGCTCGGCCCGCTTACGAATCCGGCCGGGGTGAAACATCAGGTAGTGGGTGTGTTCAATCAGGCGTTGTGCCGGCCATTGGCCGAGGTGTTGCAGCGCCTGGGCAGCAAACATGTGCTGGTGGTGCATTCCCAGGACGGTCTGGACGAGTTCAGCCTGGCGGCACCCACCTATGTGGCTGAACTGAAAAACGACGAAATAACAGAATACTGGGTCCAGCCGGAAGACCTCGGTATAAAGAGCCAGAGCTTGTATGGTCTGGTGGTTGAAAGTCCGGCCCAGTCACTTGAACTGATTCGCGATGCCCTGGGCAAGCGTAAGACCGAAAACGGTCAGAAAGCCGCCGAGATGATCGTGCTCAATGCCGGTGCCGCGCTGTATGCCGCCGACCTGGCCAGCACGTTGAAAGAGGGCGTCGCCCTGGCGCACGATGCGCTGCACACCGGTCTCGCTCGGGAAAAACTCGAGGAGTTGGGTGCGTTTACCGCGGTATTCAAGGTGGAGAATGAGGGATGAGTGTACCGACGGTTCTGGAAAACATTCTGGCCCGCAAAGTCCAGGAAGTCGCCGAGCGCAGTGCTCGTGTCAGTCTCGCCGAGCTGGAAAGCCTGGCCAAGGAGGCCGATGCACCACGGGGTTTTGCCCAGGCATTGATCGATCAGGCCAAGCTCAAGCAGCCGGCCGTCATTGCTGAAATCAAGAAAGCCTCGCCGAGCAAAGGCGTGATCCGCGAGCACTTCGTTCCCGCCGACATCGCTGTCAGCTACGAGCGGGGCGGGGCGACCTGCCTGTCGGTGCTCACCGATATCGATTACTTCCAAGGGGCCGATGCGTACCTGCAGCAGGCGCGTGCGGCGTGCAAACTGCCGGTGATCCGCAAGGACTTCATGATCGATCCGTACCAGATCGTCGAAGCCCGCGCCCTGGGTGCTGACTGCGTGCTGTTGATCGTTTCCGCATTGGATGACGTGAAAATGGCCGAGCTGGCGGCCGTGGCCAAAAGCGTCGGCCTCGATGTGCTGGTGGAAGTCCACGATGGCGATGAGCTGGAACGGGCGTTGAAAACACTCGATACTCCGCTGATCGGTGTCAACAACCGCAACCTGCACACCTTCGACGTCAATCTGGAAACCACGCTTGATCTGTTGCCGCGTATCCCGCGTGATCGATTGGTGATTACCGAAAGCGGCATTCTCAATCGAGCCGATGTCGAACTGATGGAAATCAGCGACGTGTATGCGTTCCTGGTCGGCGAGGCGTTTATGCGCGCTGAAAATCCGGGTACCGAGCTGCAGCGTCTGTTTTTTCCTGAGCGCGGCGTTCCTGTCAGCGGCTCCACGCTCGACTGACAATATCTTTGCTGGCAACCCGATCCCCTGTAGGAGCGGGCTTGCCCGCGAAGAGGCCATCAAGTACCCCAAAGACTTCATGTCTTACGGAGTCATCCATGTCCCATCCAACCTCTCTAACCGTCGAAACCGGCCTGCTTGCCGAACAGGACCTGTTGGCCCATGTATGCACGGGTGACTCGGAATTTGGTTTGCTGTTCTGGCAACCAAGTGACAAGGCGCTGGTCATGCCGCGCCGATTGAATCGTCTGCCTGGGTTCGAAGCCGCGTGCGAGGTGTCCGCGGCGGCAGGTTGGCCTGTGTTGTTGCGCGAAACCGGCGGTGAGCCAGTACCGCAATCGGCATCGACCATCAACATCGCGCTGGTCTACGCGCCACCGCGTAGCGAAGGTGACCAGAACCGTATCGAAACCGCCTACCGGCGACTCTGCGAGCCGATTTGTCAGCTGCTGGATGAGTTGGGCGGTGTCTCGTCCCTGGGGGAAGTGGATGGGGCATTCTGCGATGGCCGTTTCAACGTCAACCTCGATGGACGCAAGATGGTCGGCACCGCTCAGCGCTGGCGCCAGAGCAAAGGCGGGTCGCGTCCGGTAGGGTTGGTACACGGTGCGTTGTTACTGGATAACGAGCGCGAGTCGATGGTCGCGGCAGTCAACCGCTTCAATGAAGCCTGTGGTCTTGAACAGCGGGTTCGCGCCGAGAGCCACATCGCCCTGCATGAAAAATTCGCCGCCCCGGATGCGCTGGAACGGCTCGACGGGCTGTACCGCCAATTGCTGGCGGAGATGCTCGGTGCTTGAGTTTCAACGCTTGAGTTTTCGAGCTTAGCGCGTACCGAAGACCACCATGGTCTTGCCTTTGACGTCCACCAGGTCACGCTCTTCCAGATCCTTGAGCACGCGTCCGACCATTTCACGGGAGCAGCCTACGATCCGTCCGATTTCCTGACGGGTCACCTTGATCTGCATGCCGTCGGGGTGGGTCATGGCATCTGGCTGTTTGCACAGTTCCAGCAGACAGCGAGCAACACGTCCGGTCACGTCAAAAAACGCCAAGTCGCCCACCTTGCGGGTGGTGTTGCGCAGACGTTGGGCAATTTGCCCGCTGAGCACGTAAAGAATGTCCGGATCCTGCCGGGACAATTCGCGGAATTTCACATAGCTGATTTCCGCGACATCACATTCGACCTTCGCGCGCACCCAAGCGCTGCGTTCCTGTTCCAGGCCGGCCTGTTCAAACAGTCCCAGTTCACCAAAAAAGTCCCCGGTGTTCAGGTAGGCGATGATCATTTCGCGACCATCGTCGTCCTCGATCAGGATGGTGACCGAGCCTTTGATGATGAAGAACAGCGTGTCCGAGCGATCCCCGGCGCAGATGATATTGGTCTTGGCCTGGTAGCGACGGCGCTGGCAATGCATCAACAGTTTGTCGAGGTTTTTGATTTTGGGCGTGGGCGCAATAGCAACCATGGTTCTATCCCGAAAAGACTGCACGGTGTGGTTGGTTTTTTCCAGGGGCTGGCGAAGACCGCAATCGTTGTTGTCGGCAACGAGGCTGGCTATGCGCCAGCTAATTGCCGCAGCTTAACAGACACTTCCTGCAATATTCGAGCATTTACCTACGGGGGCGGAAGGTATGTCCTGGAAGGCGAGCGCTGCCAATCAAGGGCCCTGTGCTAAGCTGGCGACCCTTTTTTATACAGTGGAGTCTTGGCGATGAAGGCACGCATCCAATGGGCTGGCGAAGCCATGTTCCTCGGCGAATCCGGCAGCGGTCATGTCGTGGTCATGGACGGCCCGCCTGAAGCCGGCGGTCGCAACCTGGGTGTCCGGCCAATGGAAATGCTTCTGCTGGGTGTTGGCGGTTGCAGTAATTTCGACGTGGTCAGTATCCTCAAGAAGTCCCGCCAGGCCGTCGAAAGCTGCGAAGCTTTCCTCGAAGCCGAACGCGCGACCGAGGATCCGAAAGTTTTTACCAGGATCCACATGCACTTTGTGGTCAAAGGCCGTGGGCTGAAAGAAGCCCAGGTCAAACGCGCCATCGAACTGTCAGCAGAGAAATATTGTTCGGCGTCGATCATGCTCGGCGCGGCCGGTGTTGCAATCACCCACGATTACGAGATCGTCGAGCTCGGTTGAATCGCCGCGCAACAGGGCAGCCTGAAGCTTCAGGCAATAAACTTCAGGCAATAAAAAGGCGGCTACCTGACGGCAGTCGCCTTTTTATTGGCTGAAAGTCCACCCCTGTGGCAGCGGCGGCGCGGCGATCCGACTTGCCTGCGAAGAGGCCCTGTCAAACAACGCAGCCGTCAGATCCGATAAGTGCTCTTGGTCATCACCTTGGCCAACAGACCCATCCCGAATTTCACTGGCGCCGGAAAGCGGAAACCGCCAGCATCCAGCGCGCTTTCAGCATGCTGCTCTTCATCGATGCGCATCTGCTCGAGGATCGCCCGGGACTTTTCATC
The DNA here is from genome assembly GCF_002029345.1 of Pseudomonas sp. VI4.1. Lineage (NCBI taxonomy): Bacteria > Pseudomonadati > Pseudomonadota > Gammaproteobacteria > Pseudomonadales > Pseudomonadaceae > Pseudomonas > Pseudomonas sp. VI4.1. Next base: position 10,679 of record NZ_MULM01000182.1, on the reverse strand, counting down.
TTCCGCCGGCAGTTGCTCAAGGTGTTCATTCAGGTGCTTGCAGACTTGATGCTCGGTAGCCGCAACGAAACCCAGGCTGATTTTGTCGCTGATTAGCCCGGCCACCGCGCCAATCCCGAACGACATGCCGTAAAACAGTGGATTGAGAATGCTGGTGTGGCTACCTAGCTGATGGATACGTTGCTCGCACCAGACCAGATGGTCGATTTCTTCTTCGGCAGCGTGTTCCATCGCGGCCCGCACTTGCGGCAGTTTGGCGGTCAGGGCTTGACCCTGATACAACGCCTGGGCACAGACTTCGCCGGTATGGTTGATACGCATCAGGCCGGCAACGTGCCGGGTGTCTTCGTCGCTCATTTTCGCATCCGGCTGCACGATAGCGGGCGACGGACGGTACGGTTGGCCGCTGGAGGGCAGCAGGGTTCGCATCGCGGCATCGGCTTGCAACAGAAGACGGTCAATCGGCGAGTAGTGACGTTGGGTAGTCATGCTGACCTCCGGGAAGAATCTCGGCGGCCAGTTTAACCCAATCGGCCGGTGAAGGTTTGTGCTGGGTCATGGGATCACACCGCGCTCCTACAAGATACAGGGGGCGTGGTGGATCAGCCCGGCGGCCAATGCATCTGGCGCTGACCCAATACATGCATATGAATGTGATAGACCGTCTGCCCGCCCAGTGGATTGCAGTTCATGACCACACGGAAACCTTCTTCGCAGCCCAGTTCCAGCGCCAGGCGCTGGGCAGTGAACAGAATATGCCCGGCCAATGCCTTGTCGTCCTCGGTGAGGTCGTTCAGGGTGCGCACGGATTTTTTCGGGATCACCAGAAAATGTACCGGTGCCTGTGGGGCGATATCGTGGAAGGCCAGTACCTGGTCGTCCTCGTAGATGATCTTCGCCGGGATTTCCCGGTTGATGATCTTGGTGAACAGAGTATCCACAGCAGTTTCTCCGTTGTTTGGGCTGGACTGAGTGTACCCATGGGAGATGCGCCAGCCCAGCGTTTTACCGTAGGACCATTCAGCGTGGACAATAGGCCTTGTTGACCATGCCGGCGATTGTCCGGTTCAGCCAGCGTGAACCCAGGCGCGGCAGAAAGGCGCGCCAGCGGTTACGTCGGCCCGGAATGATGATGGCGCGATTTTTTTCCAGTGCCCGCACGGTATAGAGCGCGACTTCCTCGGGACTCATCAGCAGTTTGCTGTCGACCAGTTTGCCGGTGTCCAGTTGCGCGGTGCGGAAAAATGCGGTGCGAGTCGGGCCAGGACAGAGCACCGACACCTTGACCGCACATTTCTTCAACTCGACGCGCAACCCTTCGGAAAAATGCAACACATAGGCTTTGCTGGCGTAATAAGTGCTCATCCACGGGCCCGGATGGAATGCGGCGACCGAGGCGACGTTCAGGATCTGCCCGCCACCCTGCAAGGCCATGCTGTTGCCGACCGCATGACACAGGCGGGTGAGGGCGAGGATGTTCACCTCGATCAGATCCTGCTCGGTCATCCAGTCCTGGGCCAGAAAAGGACCGCAGGTACCCATGCCGGCGCAGTTGACCAACAGATCGATCTGGCGATCACCTTCCTCCAGTTCCAGCAGAAACCCGGACAGACGCAACGGTTCGCCCAGGTCACAGGCCCGGAATAACACTTCCACGCCAAAACGTTGAGTCAGTTCAATTGCAATGCTTTCCAGCTGATCACGCTGTCGGGCCACCAGAATCAGGCTGCGGCCGCGCCGGGCCAGCGCTTCGGCCATCGCCAGGCCGATGCCGCTGGAAGCGCCAGTGATCAGAGCGTAACGGGTCATGCAGTTCTCCATCGCAACAGCTCCGCGCCGGCGACGCAGGTGTCACGGGCGGGAAGCGCTGTTCATTCTTTCGCAGAGTCTACAGGGGGCCGGGCTTCTTCGGCTGCATCGTCAGCTGAATTTGGCGCAGGCTCTGCTTCCACAGCGGTTTGATCTTCGATCCCCTCGGCGGTGACCGAGTCACTTTCATAGAGGCGCTCGGTGGCGCTTTCGTATTCGCTATGGATCGCAGTGAGCCCGCCGGACAGCCCGCCGATCAACAGGATCGCGGTAAATACCAGCCATAGCGCAGACAGGATCTTGACCGCTGGGCTGTTGGGCGGTGGTGGTGCTCCGTATCGATTGGCGGTGTGGTTGCCCGGCATAAGCATCATCACGAACGGAAAGAAGCTGCCCACGATCGGCACGAGCGTCAGCAGCCAGAGCCAGCCGGACCAGCCGATATCATGCAGGCGCTGGACGCTGAACTGGATGCTGATGAAGCCGAACACCACGATGAGCGTAAAGGCCAACAGCCCCCCGAGAATCAGCCCGGCGCTGGAATCCGTACTGATAAGGGTGAGGCCGAAAAAAACCAGCATGGCGCTGATGCCAAACGTCACCAGCATCAGAACCATCGTCCAGGCCAGATAGCGCAAGCGGCCAATACGGCCGTCGAAACTGAATGCCTTGAGCGTGGCGAACGCCGGCAGCGCTTCGCCGACAGCCGCGCGCGGCGGTGCGTAGGGTGATTCCGGATCTGGCGCTGGAGGTGGGTCGGCAGGCGTGTGTTCGTGCACCTCAGACAGGTTCAGTTCGACCTGGGGTTCACGTTCGATCCGGGCATCGATGCCGGTTTTCGTCAGCGCCTGCAGATAAGTCTGGGCATCGGCCTGTGACAGGTCGCGTTTGAGTGCAACCGGCCGGCCACTGAACAGCCGCTCGATGGCAGCGACATCGGATTTGAATAGCTCGGCGAGATTGAGTTTGGCGGTGGTGGCCTCGACACCAGGCAGCAGAGCGCCGTCGAATACGATCTTGTAACGGTTTTCGCTCATGGGCGAGGCATCCTTGTCGCGAAAAATTTGAATGGAGTGGTGCGCAGCCGGCGTGTAGGCCGGCCGGGAGCAACTGGCCGAGTTGTCCTGTCAGCGCGGCCAACGATCACGCAGCTGTGCCGCCTGTTCCAGGGCCTGGCGGTATTCATCGTCCAGGCGTGCAACCAATTGATCGACACTCGGCAGGTCATCGATTTCGCCGACGCCCTGGCTCGCGGACCATACGGTTTTCCAGGCCTTGGCTTCATCGCTCAACGGCTTGAGCTTGGCGCCGAAGTTGACCTCACCCTTGCCTTGCAATGCCGCCATGTCGAAACCGGCGGCCTCCAGGCTTTGGCGCATGAAGCTCGCCGGTACGCCCGACACGGCTGGAGTATGGACGATGTCCGCGGCTCTGGACGTCAGCAACATCTGCTTGTAGGCGTCAGGTGCATGACTTTCGGTAGTGCCGATGAATCGCGTGCCGAAGTAGGCGAGGTCGGCGCCGAGCAATTGCGCGGCAAGAATCTCGTGACCGTGGTTCAGGCAACCGGCCAGCAGCAGGGTCTTGTCGAAGAACTGGCGGATCTCGGCAATCAGTGAAAACGGGCTCCAGGTGCCGGCGTGTCCACCGGCACCTGCGGCCACGGCGATCAAGCCGCGACCCCGGCCTCGGCCGCTTTCTCGGCATGGCGACGGGTCGTCACGTCGTGGAACACCAGGCCGCCATAGCCGTGGACGGCATCGACCAGTTCCTTCACGGCCCCCAGGCTGGTAATCACGATCGGCACTTTGTGCTCGATGCAGATATCCAGGTCCGCTTGCAGGCGCGGGTTACTGTTGTGGACGATCAGGTTCACCGCGTAAGGCGCAGGGTTGTCCAGTGTCGCCAGCCCTGCTTCGATTTCCTCCAGCCAGGCCTTGAAGCCACTGCTCTCGCGTTGATTCAGCGCGGGAAAGCTGCCCACCACACCATTTCGGCAGCAAGCGAGCACCAGTTGCGGGTTGGAAATCAGGAACATCGGCGCGGCCACCACGGGCAGGCGCAAACGTTGTTCGAGCAAAGCGGGCAGCGACATTGGAATTACCCCGGTGAGTTGTGCCTGAAATCAGAACGGCCGAACGACGACCAGAATTACGATAGCCAGCAATAGCAGAACCGGCACTTCATTGAACCAGCGATAAAAGACATGGCTGCGGGTGTTTTCGCCACGGGCAAAACGTTTCACCTGGGCGCCGCACATGTGGTGGTAGCCGATCAGTATCACCACCAGCGTCAACTTCGCGTGAATCCAGGCGCCCTGACTGAATATGCCGGGGTTCAGGGCGATCAGTGCGATGCCGAAAATCAGCGTGGCGATCATCGCCGGTCCCATGATGCCGCGGTACAGCTTGCGCTCCATGATGCTGAAGCGTTCCTTGCTGACGGTGTCTTCGCTTTGCGCGTGATAGACGAACAGGCGCGGCAGGTAGAACAGGCCGGCAAACCAGCAGACCATGCTGACGATGTGCAGCGCTTTGAGCCATAGATAAAGCATTTTCAGTTATTCCCAGGTTCACGGTAAACGCGATAGTAGAGGCTTGAGGCTCCGCACGTCACCTTGGCGGTTGTCGCAGAACGATACGGGCCCTATGATCGACGGCTTTCCAGTGAGTTCGTTGAGGGCAGGTTTATGGTCAAGGTCGGTATCGTCGGCGGCACGGGTTACACCGGTGTCGAACTGCTGCGTCTGTTGGCGCAGCATCCGCAAGCTGAAGTGGCAGTGATCACTTCCCGATCCGAGGCCGGTCTGGCCGTGGCTGATATGTACCCGAACCTGCGCGGTCATTACGATGGCCTGGCGTTCAGCGTTCCGGACATCAAGACCCTGGGCGCCTGCGACGTGGTGTTCTTCGCAACGCCTCACGGTGTAGCCCATGCCTTGGCCGGTGATTTGCTCGCGGCCGGGACCAAGGTCATCGACCTGTCGGCCGACTTCCGTCTGCAAGACGCCGAGGAATGGGCCAAGTGGTACGGTCAGCCGCACGGTGCGCCGCAATTGCTGGAAGAGGCGGTCTATGGCTTGCCGGAAGTCAATCGCGAGCAGATCAGGCAGGCTCGCCTGATCGCCGTACCCGGGTGCTACCCGACGGCCACGCAATTGGGTTTCCTGCCGTTGCTCGAAGCCGGTCTGGCCGATACCACTCGCTTGATCGCAGACTGCAAATCCGGTGTCAGCGGTGCCGGCCGTGGTGCCTCCGTAGGTTCGCTGTATGCCGAAACATCGGAAAGCATGAAGGCCTACGCGGTCAAGGGACACCGTCACTTGCCGGAAATCCGCCAGGGTCTGCGGCGTGCAGCGGGCAAGGACGTCGGTCTGACTTTCGTCCCGCACCTGACGCCAATGATTCGCGGCATTCACTCCACGCTCTACGCCACTGTCGTGGATCGCTCGGTGGATTTGCAGGCGCTGTTTGAAAAGCGTTATGCCAACGAACCGTTCGTCGATGTCATGCCTGCTGGCAGTCATCCGGAAACCCGCAGCGTGCGCGGTGCCAATGTGTGCCGGATCGCCGTGCATCGGCCGCAGGACGGTGATCTGGTGGTGGTGTTGTCGGTGATCGATAATCTGGTCAAAGGCGCGTCGGGTCAGGCGGTGCAGAACCTGAACATTCTGTTCGGACTGGATGAGCGCCTGGGCCTGTCCCACGCGGGCATGCTGCCGTAAGTCTGTTGCGCTCGACAAAAAGGCCCGTCTGACGGGCCTTTTTGCATTCCGGACGGGCAATGGGTTTGATTGATATACCGTAACAATAGTTGACCGATTTTCTAGGAGAAGCGGATAATGCACGTCATCACGCATTATGGCGGCGTAACGCCGGGAGATAGTCAGCATGAGCGTCGAATCCTTCACCCCCACGGCTTTGCAATTCACCCACGGTGCCGCGCACAAGGTGAAGAGCCTGGTCGATGAAGAGGGGAATGATCGCTTGAAGCTGCGCGTATTCGTTACGGGCGGCGGTTGTTCAGGTTTTCAGTACGGTTTTACCTTCGATGAAGAAGTGGCCGATGACGACACCATCGTCGAGCGCGAGGGTGTGAGTCTGGTCGTCGATCCGATGAGCTTCCAGTACCTGGCAGGTGCCGAGGTGGATTATCAGGAAGGTCTGGAAGGTTCGCGTTTCGTCATCAAGAATCCGAACGCCTCCACCACATGTGGCTGCGGCTCTTCGTTCTCGATCTGATCGCGCAGAGCGTCACCAGGCGCCGCATGGCTTCAGGGCCCTGCGGCGTTTTGCTGTCCGGAGTTCGGGTTCAGGCGGGGTAGATAGCGCCCAGTACGCGCAGGCCTCGGGCGCCGGTGACGCTGGGGCGATTGGCCGCAATGCCTTCCAGGCAGCAGTGGGCCAGCCAGGCAAAGGCCATGGCTTCGACCCAGTCCGGGTCGACACCGCAAGCCGCGGTGCTGCTGACTGTTGCCTTGGGCAGCAGGCTGGCCAGGCGGCCCATCAACGTGGCGTTGTGCGCGCCGCCGCCGCAAACCAGCAATTGCCGGGTATCCGATTGAGCACTTTGCAACGACTCGACGATGGTCAGTGCAGTCAGCTCAAGCAGTGTCGCCTGTACGTCTTCGGCGGCGAAGCTGGGCAACGGTGACAGATGCCGGGTCAGCCACGGCAGGTTGAATACCTCGCGACCGGTGCTTTTCGGACCCTTGGTCACAAAAAACGGATCGCTGAGCAATGCTTTCAGCAGAACAGTTTCGACCTTGCCGCTGGCAGCCCATTGGCCGTTACGGTCAAAGTGGTCGCCGCGTTGCTGGTGAATCCACGCATCCAACAGCACATTCCCAGGACCACAGTCGAAACCGGCTACCGGTTTGCCAGGTTCGATCAGGCTGAGATTGCTGAAGCCGCCAATGTTCAACACCGCGCGGTTACCGGCCTGTTCTTCAAACAACGCTTCGTGAAAGGCCGGAACCAAGGGGGCGCCTTGCCCGCCCGCCGCGACGTCGCGGCTGCGGAAGTCGCTGACGACGGTGATGCCGGTCAGCTCGGTCAGCAGGGCAGGGTTGCCGATCTGCACCGTGAATCCGCGCGACGGTTCATGGCGAATGGTCTGGCCGTGGCTGCCAATCGCGCGAATGTCTGCAGGTTTCAGGTGTTGTTGATCAAGAAGGGCGGCAATACCTTGCGCTGCCAGCTTTACCCAGTTCTGCTGGGCGATGGCGGAGCGGGCGATCTCGTCCGGGCCACTGGCGCACAGGCCAAGCAGCTCGGTGCGCAGGGAGTCAGGCATCGGGATGTAGTGCGTGGCGATCAACCTGATCGCCGAGGTTTGCTCGATCAGCGCAATGTCCAGTCCATCAAGGCTGGTTCCGGACATCACACCTATATAGAGCGTCATGGCTTAGCGCTTCGAAGCCAGCAGGGTGGCTTTCTCTTGGTCCATGCGCGCCATCAGGGGCTGGCTCTGCGCGAGGAAGCGTGCGCGTTCGGCCTTGGAGATCGGATCGGCCATCGCCACCTTCTGGCCCAGCGGGTCGACGTGCACGCCATTGACCTGGAACTCATAGTGCAGGTGCGGGCCGGTGGAAAGCCCGGTGGTGCCGATATAACCAATCACCTGGCCCTGCTTGACGCTGCCGCCGGTTTTGACGCCCTTGGCGAAACCTTGCATGTGGCCGTAAAGCGTGCGGTAAGTATTGCCGTGCTGGATGATCACGGTATTGCCGTAGCCGCCGCGGCGACCGGCCAACAATACTTTGCCGTCGCCGGCAGCCTTGATCGGCGTGCCACGTGGTGCCGCGTAATCGACACCTTTATGCGCGCGGATCTTGTTCAGGATCGGGTGCTTGCGGCCCATGGAGAATTTCGAGCTGATGCGCGCGAAATCCACCGGAGTACGGATGAACGCCTTGCGCATGCTGTTGCCATCAGCAGTGTAGTAGCTGCTGTTGCCTTGTTTGTTGGTGTAACGCACGGCGGTGTAGGTCTTGCCGCGGTTGATGAAGCGCGCGGAAAGGATTGGGCCGGTGCCAACGGCTTTGCCATTGACGACTTTCTGCTCGTAGATCACGTCGAACTGGTCGCCCGGGCGAATGTCCTGGGCAAAGTCGACGTCGTAACCAAACACACTGGCCATGTCCATGGTCATTCTATGGGACAAACCGGCGCGAGCGGCCGACTGCGACAGCGAGCTATTGATCACACCGTGAACGTACGCCGAGCGCACGGTCGGTTGGGCGGTAATGCGGTTGAAGGCATAACCCTTGTCGTTCCTGGTCAGGCTGATGGTTTCAAGGTCGCTGACCTTGCTGTGCAGGTTGATCAGTTGGCCTTGCGGGTTGAGTTCGAACTCGAGCTTCTGGCCGCGCTTGAGTTGGCTGAATAGCTTGGCTTGTTTGCCGCTGGCCAGCACTTCATGCACCGAAGCGGCGGGGAGGCCGACTTTCTCGAACAGAGTGGAGAGCGTGTCACCCTTGGCGACGACCACTTCCCTGTGGCTGGGAGCTTTCTTTTCTTCGATGACAGGCGCAGTTGCTGCTGCCAGCGCGGGTGCAGGTTCCGGCGCGGCCTCAGCGGTTTGCGCGGTCTCTTCGGCGCTGTTTTCGATCTGCGCGAAAGGGGACTCTTGCGGCTCGTTTGTGGCCTGGACGGCTTCAGCAGCGTCTTGATCTTGTGTCAGTTGTTCAGCAGGGCTTTCCAGTTCAAGACTCAGGGTCGTTCTTTTGGCTTCAACATCACTGGAAGGGAATACCAGAAGCGCCAGGCTCAGGAGAGCGGCGATGCCACTCGCTGCGAGCAGGTGGGTCTTCGGGTAAAGCGGTGGCGCTTTAGACGGTTCTTTGGTCATAGGTAATGTTTGACTTTGAAAAAGATGAATTGGAAAAGATGAATGACATGATGAAGATGAAATAACTGTATAAAATATAACCAAATCATCTCTGAAGCAAGTCCGCGGACGCTCTGTCGGTGGATTGGCGTCCGTGCGCCGGGCAAAACTTTGTATTTGCCGCGCGATCTTGTATGGTTGGTCCCCTTTGAATTCGAGCCTTGCGGGTCTGTTATGAAGTCGGTTGAAGAGCAGCTAGCGCTGATCAAACGTGGTGCGGAAGAACTGTTGGTCGAGTCCGAGCTGATCGAAAAGCTCAAGCGTGGCCAGCCGCTGCGTATCAAGGCGGGCTTCGATCCGACCGCGCCGGATTTGCACCTGGGCCACACCGTGCTTATCAATAAGCTGCGCCAGTTCCAGGACCTGGGTCACCAGGTGATCTTCCTTATAGGTGACTTCACCGGGATGATCGGTGATCCGAGCGGCAAGAGCGCGACGCGTCCTCCGCTCACCCGCGAGCAGGTTCTCGAAAATGCCGAGACCTACAAGACGCAGGTATTCAAGATCCTTGACCCGGCCAGGACCGAGGTGGCGTTCAACTCCACCTGGATGGATCAGATGGGGCCGGCTGACTTCATTCGCCTGACTTCGCAGTACACCGTGGCGCGCATGCTCGAGCGCGACGACTTCGACAAGCGCTATACGACCAATCAACCGATTGCCATTCATGAGTTCCTCTATCCGCTGGTGCAGGGGTACGACTCTGTCGCGCTGCGCGCGGACGTCGAGCTTGGCGGAACCGACCAGAAGTTCAACCTGCTGATGGGGCGTGAACTGCAGCGTGGTTATGGTCAGGAGCCCCAGTGCATTCTGACAATGCCGTTGCTCGAGGGTCTGGATGGCGTGAAGAAGATGTCCAAGTCCTTGGGCAACTACGTCGGTATTCAGGAAGCGCCGGGGGTCATGTACAGCAAGCTGGTGTCCATCCCTGATGTGCTGATGTGGCGTTACTTCGAATTGCTCAGCTTCCGCTCCATGGATGAGATCAACGCATTCCGCGCGGATGTCGAGGCGGGTGCCAATCCACGAGACATCAAGATCAAGCTGGCAGAAGAAATTGTTGCGCGTTTCCATGGCGAGGAGGCTGCGGCCACTGCTCATCGTGGGGCGGGCAATCGTATGAAGGAAGGCGAGCTGCCGGATGATCTGCCGGAGATCGAATTGACGGCGACCGAAGATATGCCGATCGCTGCCGTCCTTAATAAGGCAGGCCTGGTGAAGAACTCTGCCGTGGCGCGTGATCTGCTCGGTTCTGGTGGTGTGCGTATAGATGGCGAGGTGGTTGATCGCACCTTTATATATGCACTGGGTGCGACGCATGTTTGCCAGGCCGGAAAGAAGGCATTTGCGCGTATTACGCTTAAATCCGAATAAAGCTGAAATCAGGGCTTGACGGCAGATTCTGGAAGTCTATAATTCGCCCCACTTCCGGCGCAGTCGAAACGGAAAACTCCTTGGTAAACAAAGAGTTACGCAGTTTTCGACAGTGAGTTGCTTCAGTTCATCGAGGCCCAGAAGGAGTTGATCAGGCAGTGTGTTGTCGCCTTGTCAACGGTTCGATCTTCTCGGTCGAAAGCGGAGTAAAAGAGGTGTTGACAGCAGCGAGTAACGCTGTAGAATTCGCCTCCCGCTGACGAGAGATCGGAAGCGCCAAGTGGTTGAAGTTGCAAGGGAAACCTTGAAAACTTCTGAAAATAACCGCTTGACAGCAACAGAGGAAAGCGTAGAATGCGCGCCTCGGTTGAGACGAAAGTTCTTAACCAACCGCTCTTTAACAACTGAATCAAGCAATTCGTGTGGGTGCTTGTGGAGTCAGACTGATAGTCAACAAGATTATCAGCATCACAAGTTACTCCGCGAGAAATCAAAGATGTAACCAACGATTGCTGAGCCAAGTTTAGGGTTTCTTAAAAACCCAAAGATGTTTGAACTGAAGAGTTTGATCATGGCTCAGATTGAACGCTGGCGGCAGGCCTAAC